>JARBUB010000070.1 GCA_029239905.1 Clostridia bacterium | reverse complement strand
TTATTTTGTTTTTCTTTTTCTTGCAGCTTCAGACTTCTTTCTACGCTTTACGCTTGGGCTTTCATAGTGTTCTCTTTTTCTAACTTCAGCCAAAACTCCGGCTCTAGCACATTTCTTCTTAAATCTTCTTAATGCGCTTTCTAGAGATTCGTTTTCTCCAACTCTGATTTCAGACATACAATTCCCCTCCCTCCGCTGGTAACAATGCTTACAGCATACTACTATGCTGTTTCCGATTTCGGGAATAAAACACACTCAAATAATTATATATTATTTACCCTCTATGTGTCAACCCATCCAATTATTTATCCTGGAGGCCATTGTAAACTTCTTCCTCCAAGTATATGGTAATGCAAATGCGAAACGGTTTGACCACCGTTTATGCCCGTATTTGCTACTACTCTGAAGCCATCCTTATCAATATCTAAGAGCCTCACAATTTTGTTTATTGCGTTAAAGACATCAATAGTTATCGATACGGTATTTTCATCTAAATCGAGTATTGACTGTACATGCTGTTTCGGTATAACTACTATATGAATCGGCGCTACAGGATTTATATCCTTGAATGCCAGAATTTTATCATCTTCATAAACTTTATTGCACGGTATCTCACCATTTATAATTTTACAAAAAATACAATTTGACAAGCTTGCACCTCCTTACTATCATATGAAAGCAACTACTATAAAATAGCTGTATGAATATTATTGTATTCAACATAAATTACTAGAATCCTGCTAGATATATTGCGAAAAAGATTTATAATTTACAAAATCAGTAGAAGCATCTAAATTTGTTTTATCAGACATGTTTTTTTCGCAATATATGAATTAAGGAAAATGTTTTGCACATTTTGATTTAATGTATAATGTTTAGTGCAAAACATATTGATAAATCTATATTATTTTAAGCAAGTCTACCTTCAACATAATCTTCTTTTATGGCTTCAAGCTCCACAGAACAAATTATGCCCTTTATGTCTTTCTCTGATACAGCCAATACTCTAATATAATTATCTGTATGACCTTCAAAAATCCTAGCTTGCTTATCAAGCATATACTCAAATAAAACATCCATTTTTGTGTTTAAAAATTTATTTTGAAATGCGTTTTTACTCTCTTGGGCTATAGCTGTTATCAGCTTGCTTCTTTGCTCTTTTATATCCGGCGTAACTTGATTCTTATATTTGGCCGCAGGAGTACCTTCTTTTGGTGAAAATTTAAAAACATGCATATCACTGAAGTCTGCCAACTTTATGAATTCAACAGTCTGCTTGAATTCTTCTTCTGTTTCTCCAGGAAAGCCTACAATAATATCTGTTGTGATGGCAACATCAGGATATACCTCTCTTAATCGATTCACAACGTTTATGTATTCTTCTGTTGTGTATTTTCTATTCATTCTTTTCAGAGTTTCATCACAGCCGCTTTGAAGTGATAAATGAAAGTGTCTGCAGATCTTAGGAAGCTTTGTGAGTCTTTCAATAAAATCATTGTTAAGGGTTTTAGGCTCAACTGAACTCATTCTAATTCTCTCTATTCCTTCTACCCCATGAACCTGTTCAATTATATCTATTAAGCTTGTGTCCTCCAAATCTCTTCCATAGGAGGCAACATGTATACCTGTAAGCACAACCTCTTTAAAGCCGCTCATAGCCAGCTCTTTAACCTCATTCAGGATACTTTCAGGCTTGCGGCTTCTTATATGCCCTCTAGCATAGGGTATGATGCAGTAACTGCAATATTGGTCACAACCTTCTTGTATTTTTAGGAATGCCCTTCTTCTATTTTTATAGTTCTTTATTGACATTTCTTCAAATTCTCTAACATCCATAATGTCAGAAACCAAGTTTACCTTTTCTTCCTTTACCATGGCAAACTCAACAAGGTCAACGATCTTGACTCTCTCATTGGTCCCTATAACTAATTTTACCCCTTCAATTTCCATTACTTTTTCCGGAGAAACCTGTGCATAACAACCCACCACAGCAATAAAAGCATCAGGATTGCTATCTAAGGCTCTTCTAATAATTTGGCGGGACTTTCTATCTCCCATATTGGTTACAGTACATGTATTGATTATATAGACATCTGCATACTCTTCATAGTCAACCCGTTGATATCCTGCTGCTTCAAAGGACTCAATCATAGCTTCTGTCTCATATTGGTTCACCTTGCAGCCTAAGGTGTAAAAAGCTACCTTCCTCAAGTTACTTCCTCCATGATTAATAAACATTTGTTTTCATTTGATCATATTCATACATTATGCATGTAAGCATTGCAAAACCAGCTGTTTCCGTTCTCATTATTCTGCTTCCCAAGGTTACAGGTGTTACATTGTTTTGCTTTGCTCGATCTATTTCAGAAGTATCAAAGCCACCTTCTGGACCAACAAAAAATCCGACGCTTTTGGCAATCTTTCCTTGCAATGCAGCTTTTACTGACATATCTCTTTCCAGTTCATAGGGTATAAGCGTTATATCTAATTTTCTACTATCCATTAATGCTTTTTCTAGGTTCATTGGCATTTCAATGTGCGGGACAATGCCCCTTGCACTTTGTTTCGCTGCTTCTTCGGCTATTTTTGTCCACCGAGCAACTTTTTTTACTTCATCCTTCTCAGACTCAAGCTTTACAATAGTTCTGTTAGTGAAAACAGGCACAACCCTCGTTATACCCATCTCTGTGCATTTCTGAATAATCAAATCCATTTTTGTGGACTTAGGTATACCTTGGTATAGCACTACATCTATTGTTGGCTCCCCCTTTGAAGGTTCTTTACTAATTATTGTAGTTTTTACGATTTGCTTAGATATGCTTTCTATCACAACATTATAATCTGTACCCTTTTGGTCACAAAGAATAATATTCTCTCCTTCCTTAAGTCGCAGAACTTTTGAGATATGCTGCACATCTTCGTTTTCAATCATTATTTTATCATTGGTGATATCATCCTGCTTTATAAAAAACCTATGCATGGTCTTTCCTTTCTGCGGCGATGGCACACCATTCTCCCATTTCCATAACCTCTAGCACTTTAAAACCGCTGCTTGATATTTTGTCTAGAACCTCATCTCTTCTATCCTTAATTATACCAGAAGAAATAAATATCCCTCCTGGATTTATTGCCTTCCAAGCATCTGGCGTAAATCCAATAATGATATCTGCAATAATATTGGCTACAATAACATCCGCTTTTTCTTTTACAACATCCAATAAATTTCCACATTTAACTTCAAGTTTTTCCACTACATTATTATGCACAGCATTTTCTTTTGCAACCTTACATGCAACATTATCTATATCCACACACTCCACATGCTTTGCACCCAGCTTTACCGCAGAAATACCCAATATACCTGAACCACTGCCTACGTCGAAGACCACACTGTCCGGTGTAACGTATTTCTCTAATAACTTTATGCACATAACTGTTGTTTCATGAGTCCCTGTACCAAAAGCCATTCCAGGGTCCATTTCTATAATCAAATCCCCATCCTGAGCTTGGTATTCCTCCCAGGTAGGCTTTATTACAATCTTTTCTCCCGCTTTAACAGGCTTATAATATTGCTTCCATGCATTTGCCCAGTCCTCTTCAAATACATCTTTTGTCACAATCGTTCCAGGACCTTTATCCAGTCCAAATTCATCTAGCTGATTAACTCTGTTTTGAATCATCTTAAGCTTTTCATCATTAAAATCTTCGTTTGCAAAGTATCCTTTTACTCTTGTATCTGTACCCAGTGTATCAATAAGCTCCTGCTCCACATAGTCCCAGCTTTTTTCATCTGTATTCATCATTATAAAATCGTTTGGATCCTCAATAACAACCCCCGCTGCTCCAGCCTCGCTAAGTATATTATATACAGCATCTGATGCCTCAGAAGTCGTTGTGACCTGCACTTCAATATATTTCATAGGGTTCTTCCTTTCATATGTCAGATTTGTCTTATTTATTATATATAATTGGATATAAATTAGCAATATATACAACAAAATAAGCCAAACCCACGATATCGAAGACTTCTTAAGGTCGACCTGTATATAAAAATGGATATTATTGAAATGCTTATTGTTTTTATATATAATAAATAATAATAGCAAACCTGACATCTTGCAATCTGCTAACAGCCGTGACTAACACCGCAGAAGCAGATCTGTGACTAGCACTAATAATGGAGGATTTGATATTATGAACATTCGCTAAATATAATTTATGAAAGCGGGGTATTGTTTTGAACGAGAAATTGGTAAGTTACATATTTTTCATTGTAGGAATTATAGATTTGGTTGTAGCGATAATGAATTTTAGTGGTAATCATACTGGAATTGGAGTGACCTACCTGCTTATAGGTATTGTGTTTATAATTCTAGGCCTCCGTTACAGAAAGAGATACAATAAATAAAAAAGAAGTATAAAATAGCTGTAGGGTATACCTACAGCTATTTTACATATTTGGCTAATTAATATTTTTGCGTCCAATCGAAGAGATATTCACCTTTTCTTTCAGTACAGATAATTTCCATGTCCCCGCATACCCACTTTCCAACTTCGGAATCATAGTGTACATAATCCCAATCTCCATTTGGGGGTTGCTTATTAAGAAGTACTATTGTATAAACAGCTAAATATACCTCTTTATCAGGAAAATAATCCATGCCATCTTTTAAGGGCAAGTATATCCACTGTTGAACTTCAATCTTTGCTGCTTCTTTCTGTTTAGCATCGCCTTGCTTCATTGCCTTTTGAAAATCATCATAATGTCCATTATCATCATAAATATACACCGAAATATCTAGCATCTTTCCATCTTTAGATTCAGTTACATTAAAGCCATCAATATTAATTTTAATACCATTTGCCCAAAAATATGTATATTTTTCATATAAGAAGTTCTCAAAGCCTTTATAAGCTGTTTCTTTGTCGAACTTTTCAATAGTACTAATTGGTGAAAGTGTATTTGTCTTATTAAGAATAGCTTTTGCCTCATTTATAGGAATAGCAAAATTTATATTCTCGCCGCCATTTGCCTTTGCATAAGTTATTCCTATAACTTCACCATTCATATTGAACAAAGCGCCTCCACTGCTGCCAGGTGAAATCGCAGCACTTATTTGTATATCACTATATCCAGAGCGAATATCCTTTCTTAAGCTACTAATGATTCCCTCTGATAATGAATTTTGCAGTCCCTTCGGACTTCCTATTGCAACAATTGAATCACCTTGCTCTATACTATCAGAATCACCTAATTTTACGTAGGGCAACTTGCTATTGGTATCTAACTGAAGCAATGCTATATCCTGCTCCTTACTGTAGTAATAAATACCTTTAATATCTATATACTCTCCATTGTTATTTACAGCTTTTATCTTACTTGCACCGTCAACAACGTGGAAGTTTGTCAGTACCTTGCCATCTTCAGAAACGATGAACCCGCTTCCCGATGCAATTTTAAAACCATTTTTATCATATATGTACAAAAGTAATATTTTGTTGCTTTCCTTTGCAACATCCTGTACCGTCTTTTGAATTACATTGACTACTAAATATACTTTACTGTCATACCCATTGATGGTTCCTTCTATAATTGTAGTAGTAACATTCGCAGTATCAACTTTTTGTTTGTTCCATTTTACTTCAACAAATTCTTTTGAATTATCGGCCATTACTGCTTCAACCTTGCTAGGAAGCTTGTAATCACTGCCTAAAGCTACTTTTACCTCAAGTTGATTAACTACAATAATCTTTGGACCAACCTTTACAATTGCTTTCGCCTTGCTTGTAAAGCCTTTAACAGTACCTTCAATAACAAAGGTGCCTGCTTTACTTGTATCTACTTTTTTACTCCATATTACATCAACATTCTTTTTTAATCCATCAGATAAGTTTGCACTAATTGTATTGGGTAATGTTACAATCCCACCTTGTCTAGCACTAATACTTACATCATTTAATGATTTTATAGATGCAGAAACGCTAAGTGTAAGTTTTACCTTTTTCGAATATCCTTTTACTGTTCCATAGCTTACGAATACACCAGTTTTGTCAGTAGCAATACTTTTTTTATCCCATTTAGCAGCTACTTCAGTTATTTTACCATCTGTCAATTGTGCTTTAACTTTACTAGGAAATATAAATTTCTCATTCTGAGTGAGACTTATATTTACATCTGAAATGTTTTTTATAACCGCTGGAGCTGCTTTAGTCATAAGCATTTCCGCACTAACCGCTTGAGACACCATAAATGGCAGAATCATTATTAGTGCAATGAACATAAGAAATTTGTTTTTTTTCATAGAAACCTCCTGAAGTAATATTCTTTTTGCAAATAAGGTCGATTAGTATTATTCATAATTCTACAATTATTACCAATATCCTTCCAAATTTAATAATCTTTAATAATAACTACAAAAAAAGATGCAATCTCCTGTCTGATTTACAACAAAATAAAATTTTATCTACTCCGATTTTATAAATAAACAAAACAAAACCTTCTAGATAATACTATTAGCAAATATCATCTAAAAGGCTTTATTTTTCATATTCTATTTACTATTTAAATGCATCCTTCACTTTATCAAAGAAGCTCTTCCCACGGCCTGTAATTTCTTCACCCATGGCATCTGCGTAGTGCTTCAATGCTTCCTTCTGCTTATCATTCAGCTTCTTCGGTATCTCTACCTTTACAGTGAAGTATAGGTCCCCTCTTACCTTGCTTCGGAGGCTAGGTATACCTTGTCCCTTTAGCTTAAAGGTTGTGCCTGTTTGAGTTCCTTCAGGCAGCTCAAATTTCTCATTTTCCTCTAGTGTCGGTACTGATATCTCTGCTCCCAAAACTGCTTGCACAAAGGTGATCGGTATCTCACAGAACAGGTTCAACCCGTCACGTTTAAAGAGTCGATGAGGTTTTACCCTAAAGTAAATGTATAGGTCACCCTTTGGTCCACCCTTTTCTCCAGGTTCACCCTCTCCACGAAGAGGCATAACTGAACCATTGTCAACGCCTGCTGGTATATCTATTGTTATCTTTCTGTTCTTTCTTACGGTACCTCTGCCAACACATTTTGGGCAAGGTTCTTTAATAATCTTGCCTTCGCCGTGGCAGTCCTCACAAGGACGCACATTTACGACTCTTCCGAATACAGTGTTCTGGGCATATCTAACTTCACCAGTACCACCGCACTTTTTACAAGTGTCTACTGCACTGCCTGCCTTGGCACCGCTTCCCTTACACTCTTCGCAGGTCTCATTCCTCGTGATATTAATTTCTTTCTTAACTCCAAATGCTGCTTCATTAAAATCTATCTCTACTTCATATTTTAAGTCAGCACCTTGACGAGGACCTGTTTTGCTCTTCCCTGAAGAGCTAAATCCTCCTAAGTTGCTGAATATATCAAATATGTCTTCGAACCCGCCAAAGCCGCCTCCAAAGCCACCGCCTCCACCTGCTCCTCCAAATCCGTTTGGATCTGTTCCCGCATGGCCGAATTGGTCATATCTTGCTTTCTTATCCTTATCGCTTAGTATCTCGTACGCTTCATTAATTTCTTTAAACTTAGCTTCGGATTCCTTATTACCCTGATTTACATCAGGATGGTGCTGCTTAGCAAGGTTACGATAAGCTTTCTTTATTTCATCTGAATTAGCACCTTTGCTGATACCTAAGACCTCATAATAATCTCTTTTGGTTGCCATTCCCTCATCACCTCAAAGTAATTGACAATGCACAGCATAAAGCTAGGCTTTTACTGTGACATTGCCAATATCTTGTTTCAAATTTTTACTTATCGTCTTCAACCTTATAGTTAGGATTTATGGTCTCATCATCGCCTGCTCCTTCGAAGCCTTGTGGTCCTGCACCTTCTGCGCCCTCCGGACCGCCGGCTGCTTGATACATCTTGCTTGAGATTTCATAGAACACCTTTGTTAGATCTTCTGTTGCACTCTTGATTGCTTCAGTATCTGTGCCAGTTAGAGCTTCCTTCACTCGGTTAAGCTCGGCATCAATTTTTGATTTATCTTCAGGAGTTAATTTGTCTTCTAAGTCCTTAAGGGATTTTTCTGTTTGGTAAACCAAGCTATCAGCTTGATTTCTTGCTTCAACTTCTTCTTTTCTCTTCTTATCTTCTGCAGCATACATTTCAGCTTCTTTAACAGCGTTTTGTATGTCAGTTTCATTTAGATTTGTGCTTGCTGTAATTGTAATCTTTTGCTCAATACCAGTGCCCAAGTCCTTTGCAGAAACGTGAGCAATACCATTTGCGTCTATATCAAAAGTAACCTCAACCTGTGGTACTCCTCTTTGTGCTGGTGGTATACCGCTCAGGGTGAATCTTCCCAAAGTCTTGTTGTATGCAGCCATTTCTCTTTCACCTTGCAGTACATGTATTTCTACACTGGTTTGCCCATCTGCTGCTGTGGAGAAAATCTGGCTCTTCTTTGATGGTATTGTAGTATTTCTTTCGATAAGCTTTGTAAATACGCCGCCTAAAGTTTCGATACCTAGTGAAAGTGGTGTTACATCAAGAAGTAATACGTCTTTTACTTCACCAGTTAATACTGCTGCTTGAATAGCTGCTCCAACAGCAACACACTCATCAGGGTTTATTCCCTTAAATGGCTCTTTGCCGGTAAGCTTTTTAACTGCTTCTTGAACAGCAGGTATTCTTGTAGATCCACCAACAAGGATTACCTTATTTAATTTATCTGATGTCAAATTTGCATCTGATAAAGCTTTTCTGGTTGGCTCCATTGTCATTTCAACTAAATCATGAGTTAGTTCATCAAACTTTGCTCTTGTCATAGTTAAATCTAAGTGTTTTGGACCTGATGCATCAGCTGTGATAAAAGGTAGATTGATGTTTGTTTGAAGCACGCCTGAAAGCTCAATCTTTGCCTTTTCTGCTGCTTCCTTTAGTCTTTGTATTGCCATCTTGTCATTCTTAAGATCAATACCATTTTCTTTCTTGAATTCTGCTGCTAGATAATCTATTACCTTTTGGTCAAAGTCGTCTCCACCCAATTTATTGTTACCATTTGTAGCAAGAACCTCAAATACGCCGTCTCCTATTTCTAGTATAGATACGTCAAAAGTTCCTCCACCAAGGTCAAATACCAATATCTTTTGGTTTTCATCTTTATCAAGACCATATGCCAACGCTGCTGCTGTAGGCTCGTTGATTATTCTAAGAACTTCCAGCCCTGCAATTTTACCTGCATCCTTTGTCGCTTGTCTTTGGCTGTCACTGAAGTACGCTGGTACAGTAATAACTGCTTGAGTTACTGTTTGACCAAGATAAGCTTCTGCATCTTGTTTAAGCTTTGAAAGTATCATCGCAGAAATTTCTTGAGGTGTATATGAGTTTCCATCAATATTTACTTTATGATTTGTACCCATTTCTCTCTTTATTGAAGTAACGGTTCTGTCTGGATTTGTGATTGCCTGTCTCTTTGCTACCTGACCAATCAGTCTTTCCCCTGTCTTTGTAAAACCAACAACTGATGGTGTTGTTCTATTACCTTCAGGATTAGCTATAACTATAGGTTCTCCACCTTCCATTACCGCCACACATGAGTTTGTTGTTCCTAAGTCAATTCCTATAACTTTTGCCATTTTATGTTTTCCTCCCTTATACATCTTGTTTATATTTTTTATAATGCATTGAAAAGTAAAATCCACTTAAAATAAACTTGGTTTTCATGCATTTCAAAAAGTCATTTTGTAATAAATTAATTGCTAACTACCTTTACCATAACTGGTCTTATGACCTTTGAGCCAAGGAAATAACCCTTTTGCAGTACTTCCTTAACCTTATTTTCTTCCTCAGGATCCCCTGCTACCTGCATCACTGCATGGTGTATATTGGGATCAAAATCCATGCCCAAGGCATCTATTTCCTTCAAGCCATTCTTTTCCAAGATAGCAAACAGCTGCTTTTGTATCATATCTATGCCTTCTATGTAGCTATTATCTAAATTAGTTGATTTAAAAACGCTTAAGGCTCTTTCCATATTGTCTACTATAGGTAACAGCTCGCCTACGATCTTTTCTAAGGACAATACATACAGCTCTTCTCTTTCTTTAATGGTTCTTTTTCTAAAGTTATCAAATTCAGCTTGCATCCGAAGATATCTGTCATAGTTTTCTTCGCTTTTCTGTGCTTTTTCCTCCAGCTGTTTTTTCAGTATTTCAATCTCCGAAGCTTGCTCAGCTGTGTTTGCATCCTCAGCTACCTCTACTTCTATGCCCATTGTCTTATCTGTGTACATTTCCGCTGCAGCCTCAGCGGTTGATTTTTCTTCTGTTTTGTCTTTACGCTTCATTTATCAGCCCACCTTTGAGTATTTTAGTATTTTATTATTTTAGTTAGTATATCGCTAAGATTATTCGTCATGCAGTCTACTATAGAAATTACTTTGGAGTATTCCATCCTAGTAGGACCAATGACTCCGATTGAGCCAATGGTTTTACCATTCACCTTGTAGGTCGCTGTGATAAGACTGCAATTTTGCAGCTGTTCATATTTGTTTTCGCTGCCGATGCTTATATTTATATTTTCCTGTGAATCCTTAAGTACGTTAAATAGTAAATCCTTTTCCTCTAAGGTATTAAAGAATCTTCTTGCTTTGTCTATATCATTGAACTCAGGCAAATTCAATATGTTTGCCGCACCATCATGATATACCTCTACCTTGTCTGAGTAAATCAAGGTTTGTATCAGTTCAGGTAATATTTGTTCTAAGATCTCTTTATACCCTGCGTATCCCTCATCAGTATCCTTAAGAATAATACCTGCAATATCCTCTATGCATACACCGCAAAGGCTCTCATTAAGTGTTTTGCTTATCTTTTCTAAGATATCACTCGGTACATCTCTCATCAGCCTAAGAACACTATTTCTTACGATTCCTGCGTCAGTTATAATAATTGCTAAAACTGTGCCCGCATCGATTTTTATAAGTTGTATGTGTTTTAGATATGTCTTCTTAACTTGTGGTGTTGTTATAATCGATGTATATTGTGTCATTTGTGAAAGCAGCTTGGATGCGTGCTTGATTAGGCGGTCAATCTCTCCTAAGGTGTCGGTAAACTCTCTTTTAATCAAGTCGTCCTGACTCTTATTCAGTTCCTGCTGTCCCATCATCTGGTCAACATATAGTCTATAGCCCTTATCAGAGGGGATTCTGCCTGCAGAGGTATGAGGCTGTTCGATATATCCCATTTCCTCTAAATCAGCCATCTCATTTCTAATAGTCGCAGAACTAGTGTTTGTCAGATACTTTTTGGAAATAGTCCTAGAACCTACAGGTTCTGCAGTATTTATATAATCCTCTATGATGGCTTGTAGTATAAGCCTTTTTCTATCTCCTAGATTCATATTTACACCGCCTTTGTTAGCACTCGTTAGAGTTGAGTGCTAATTTATATTTAAAATAACATTATAGAAAACTTTTGTCAATAGTTTTTTTGCAAAAATATGCTTGTCCTTACAAATTATCCTTATAACAAGATTTTACTGAAAGGTTTTTTGTGTTTTTTGCAAAAAACTACCCGAGCATTTCAACGAGGCAGGAGATATATGTCCAATGCCTGTTGCAGAAATCAGAACTGCTACTTATAGAAGTGGGG
>JARBUB010000069.1 GCA_029239905.1 Clostridia bacterium | reverse complement strand
GATAGCGGCGAGGTAGTGATTGAAGGAGAAAGCTTTACAGGCAAGACCGGCAGGGTCAGCTATATGTATCAAAAGGACTTGCTGCTGCCTTGGCGTAAGGTAATTGATAATGCCGCCTTGCCATTGATTGTAAAGGGCATAAAAAAGCAACAGGCAAGAGAGACTGTAAGTCCATTTTTCTCCGTGTTCGGGTTGGAGGGCTTTGAGTACAAATATCCTTTTCAGCTATCCGGGGGAATGCGGCAGAGGGCTGCAATGCTTAGAACTTATATGTTTTCTAAGGATATCATGCTTCTGGATGAACCCTTTGGAGGGCTAGATGCAATAACGCGGGGCAAGATGCACCAATGGTTACTAGAGGTACTTGGGCAGCTGGAGGCATCGGTATTATTTATCACTCATGACATTGAGGAAGCGATATACTTATCTGATCGGATTTATATTCTGTCAGAAAGACCAGCAGTTATTAAGAAGGAAATCGTTATTAACTTGGAAAGACCAAGAGGCAGAGAACTTTTGACCTCTAAGGAGTTCACTGATCTCAAGGCAGAGATATTATCATTGTTATAATAAGGAGATATTTATGGCGGTATTTGATAAAATAGCTGATAGCTATGATGGCTGGTATTCAACAAAATTGGGGAGCTTTGTTGACAAAGTTGAGACAGAGCTCGCCTTTGGAATGTTTAAGATATATCCCGGCATGAAGGTGTTGGATGTGGGATGCGGGACGGGTAATTTCAGCATCAAGCTGGCGAAGCAGGGCTGCAGGGTAATTGGAATAGATATATCTGATGAAATGCTGGATATTGCGAGGGCTAAAGCAAAGGAATTAAAGCTAGATATAGAGTTTTACAATATGGATGTATATGATCTGCAATTTGAAAAAGGAAGCTTTCAGGGAGCGTTTTCAATGGCTGCCTTTGAGTTTATTGAAAGGCCACGGGCTGCCTTGGATGAAATGATGAGAGTGGTAGAGGATGGCGGACAAGTATTTATAGGAACAATCAGCGGTGATTCAAAGTGGGGAGAACTATATTCAAGCGAGCCATTAAAGAGCAGCAGTGTCTTTCAATATGCTTGTTTTAAAACCTTGGAAGACTTGCGCCAGCTTAGACCAGAGAAGCTTACTAACAGTGGGCAGTGTCTATTTATACCACCCTATATAGATGAGGACAAGATATCTATTGAAACAGAAAACTTATTATCCAAAGCAGAAAAGGGAGGCTACATATGTGCCCTTTGGAGAAAATAACCTCATGTCAGCTTTCTTTCATTCCCATACAAAGTGAAGATTATCTATCAGATATAGAGATGGTGCTGAAAAAAATTGCAGCTAGTGGATTGGAGCATAGCATAGGAGAAATGTCTACCATAATCAAGGGCAGTAAGCGTGATATTCTGAATCTTATAAGTAATATCTATGATTCAATGACAGCAAAATGCAGCTTTGTCATAGATGTAAGAATATCTAATACTTGTGGCTGTGACAGATAACCTTGATTTGCAACAGAATATCTGAATAAATTATTTGATTGAATTATTTGAAAACAGTGCTATAATAATATTCTATAAGCTATTATTGAAACAAGGAGTAATGATAATGAATCCAAGGATAATCATAGCTGATGACGCAGGCTTTATGAGAAGAATGCTGATTAAAATTCTTTCGCAGGCCGGCTTTGAAGTTGTTGGGGAAGCAGAAAATGGAATAGAGGCTGTAGAATTATATAAGCAATTGAAGCCTGATGCTATAACGATGGATATAACTATGCCGGGAATGGATGGTATAACTGCATTAAAAGAAATAATTGCATATGATAAAAATGCAAAGGTTATTATGTGCAGTGCGATGGGGCAGCAATTTATTGTCGTAGAAGCTATAAAGCTTGGAGCTGTGGATTTTGTAGAAAAGCCATTTCAGACTGAGCACGTAGTAAAGGCATTAAATAAAGCATTGAATTTATAGGAAATTGTTAAGCACTAAATAATATGACAAATGTCATATTATTTAGTGCTTTTTTCATTATTAACATACCTGTTAATCTTATATGATATTTATATAATCGAATAATTAGCAAGGGGTGGTATTTGTGGTAGTTGAAATAAAGAATCTTGTCAAAAGGTATGGAGACTTTTTGGCAGTAGATAATATCGATTTATCCATTGATGATGGAGAGATATTTGGTTTGCTGGGGCCTAATGGTGCTGGCAAAACTACCGCTATCAACTGCATAATCGGAATGCAGAAACAAGACAAAGGAAAGATACTATTGTTTGGCAAGGAATTTGACGGAAATGACAGTAGTATAAAAAGGGATATAGGAATTGTGCCTCAGGACTTGGCTTTATATTTGGATCTTACTTGCTATGAAAATGTCACCTTTTTTGCAAAGCTATACGGATTAAAGGGTGAGTTGTTAAAGAGCAGAGTACAGGAAGCACTGGAATTTACAGGACTTTGGGATAGAAGAAAGGATCTGGCCAGAAAATTATCTGGAGGTATGAAAAGAAGATTAAACATAGCTTGTGCAATTGTTCATCAGCCTAAGCTTATCATTATGGACGAGCCAACTGTAGGAATTGACCCCCAATCAAGAAATCATATATTGCAGGCTGTTAAAGAATTGAATAAAAAAGGTTCTAGTATCATATATACCTCTCATTACATGGAGGAGGCAGAAGAATTATGCAGCAGAATAGCAATAATGGACAATGGTAAGGTCATTGCACAGGGGACAAAGGAAGAACTAAAAGCGTTTGTTACAGTAGAAGTAAAAACTGAATTTGAGCTATCAGCCATTAACTATACGCTTATAAGCTGCATCAAACAGGTATATGGAGTAAGAGAATGTGCTTATCAAGACAACCTGCTTGTTGTAGTTTCTGAGAAGGATAGTAAGAATCTAAGCAAAATTATAGATTGTATAGTGGCCACTGATGTAGACATTGTATCAATGAATATCGAGAAGCCCACCCTAGAAACTGTATTTTTGACATTGACCGGAAGAACGCTTAGGGATTAGGGAGGTATATATGAAGGTTTTAAATATAGCTTATTACACCATACTGCGAAACTTTAGAGATTATAAAACCCTTACAATGATGCTGTTACTTCCAATTATGTTGATACTTATATTGGGAAGTGCTTTAGGCGGGATTTTTACACCTAATAGTGTAAGTGCAACTACAGTATGCTACTTAAATCAAGATAAGAAGTTTATGTCGCAAGATTTTGAAGAATTTTTAGGAACAGATGAAATCAAAGAGCTAATAGAAATTAAAAGGGTAGATTCAAAGGAAGAGGCGATTCAGCTAATTATGAATAAAGAAGCCGCAAGCCTCATTGTACTTCCATCTAGTTTTTCTGAGGAAATACAAAATGGAAGAAAGGCATCCATTGAGGTTTACAATAGTAAGTACAGCAGTTTCAGAACTTCCATAGTACAGAGTATAATCAATGGTTTTGTAAAAGGCACCAATGCACAATTGGTTGTGAGGCAAATGGGTAGTAGTTCTCCGGAATATTTGCGCTTTGACAACCTTCAAGAAATCTCAGTAACTGCGGAAGGCAATACGCCTAGAGCTATAGACTATTATGCAGTAACTATGCTCATAATGACCATAATGTATGGAACAGCTTACGGAAACTTTGCGTTAAAAGAAGAAAAGCAGCTAAATACCAGCATACGATTGGCTAGTGCCCCCATCAGGTACACTGAAGTAATACTTGGGAAGTTATTAGGAAGTATTGTTACAGTACTTCTGCAGGCTATCTTAATCATAATTTTTACCAAGATATTTTTTAATGTTAATTGGGGAGGCAACATACCCTTCGTTATATTTGTATGCTTTTCCTTAACTTTGCTGTCAGTTGGATTGGGCATGATGGTATCTAATCTGGGCAAGAATCCACAAGCAACTGGAGCCTTACTAAACTTTGGGGTAAATATAATGACATTTATAGCTGGGGGATACTTTCCTGCAAGTCAAATGGGTCCTTTGATGGAAAAGATAGGATTTATTTCTCCGAATTACTTAGCTCAGCAGGCGATTTTTAATACCATATATGAAGGCTCGTCAGTTCAGACTATGAATTTTATGCTCGGAATATGGATCATTTTGATCATATCCTTCATCATTGCGGGTTTTACAGAAAGGAGGAGTGCCAATTGACCATATTTATGAACAACCTAAAAAGATTATATAGAGATAAGTTTACCCTAATCGTCATGTTGGTGCTGCCTATCATATTTATAGCCTTTTCTATGTTTGCTATAGGCAACAGCACAACTCTTAATGTCGCTATAATTGATAATGACAATACAAAACTGACTTCGGTTTTTAAGGAGAGCCTGCTTAGCAGTACAGAACTTGTAAAGCTGCAGGAGGAGGACATCGCTCAAAAGCTGATTAGTGGGAAACTAGATTATGCAATAAAAATAGAAGAGGGCTTTACACAGAAGCTGATTCAGGGCTTGGATGTAAAAGTTGGGACTTATAGTCTGAAGGAAACCAACACTTCAGCCTCTATAAAGTTTCTTGCGGAGAGCTTTATCAATTCCTCAAAGAACATAGCTGTAGCAGCAAAAGGCAGTGAAGAAGAATTCTACAGAGGTATGGATCTGTATATCAGCGATATCGTCTCTGCAAATTACCTTAGTATAGAAGATACGGAAAATGATACCAAGGACAATACCTATCTTAGCTTGGGCTTCATGGTTATGTTTATGCTTTTTATGTCTACAAACGCAGCAGCTCTGGTGTTGGAGGATAAGCAGCTTAAGACCTATGGTAGGGTGCTTTCCAGCCCTGTTTCAATGAGAAGCTATTTTGTACAAAATCTTTTAAGTAACATTGCAATAATGTTTATGCAGGTGTGCGCCATATTTTTCATATTAGGATTTGTCTTCAAGGCAGATTTGGGACCTTCCAGAGGTAGTCTTATGATATTGTTTGGCGTATTTTCTTTGACTGCTGTAGCTCTAGGAATGGCCATTAGCAGCTTTTCTAAGGATCTGAGGCAAGACAATGCGATGTCTTATCTGATTACAATTCCCATGAGTATGCTTGGAGGATGTTTTTGGCCTCTCGAAATTATGCCAAAGGCGCTGCAGCAGCTTGCAAATTTAACACCTGTTACTTGGGTTCTTAGGGCAAGTGAAAAGTTGCTTTATGGAAGTTCTCTATATGACATAGGATCAGAATTAGCTATATTGCTGCTGTTTGCCTTGGTGTTTCTGATCGTTGGTTCAAATAAAAGGGTAATGATGAAGGGTTAATGTTGGGGACGCTGCATAGGCGTCCTTCTTTTACATGGCAATCCCAAATATGGTATGATTAAGGGAATAAATTGAGGGGCTTGGAGTGGTCTTTTATGAATTATATTTTTAAGCTTGCTTTCTTTGGGTATATCATTGCAGGGCTTGCTATAACTTCCAATATTGAATATATGGAGGTAGTAGCACTGCTATTAATAGCGGCAGCAAGCCTATATAGAGAGAAATTTGGCAGTTATATTATATTGTTTGTTATAGAAGGCGCAGCAATATTTTATGGCACTACCCTAGAATCTTTATTTTCGCTGATGTTTGGGATAATGGCATATGATTTAATAAGCAGTAAGTATTATATAGGCGTTATACCACCTGTATTGGTTGGCTTTTATCTATTGGAGTCCCAAGAATTGATAAACTTCCTATTCATTGTAAGTTTGAGTTGTATATTTGCTTATACAAAAGGCATTTTGCAAAGTAAGGAGGCTCTTTATAGAAGCAGCTTTGACAAGCAAAGAGAGTATTCTTATCAACTAGAGCAAGCGAAAGCTAGGCTGATGACTTCTGCTGAAGAGGCTGCACATATGGCAGAAATAAAAGAACGCAACAGAATTGCAAGGCAAATCCACGATAACGTAGGACATAGTATTGCCGGTATACTTATGCAGCTGCAAGCAGCAAAAAAGCTTTATAATAAGGATGCGGATAAAGCCGACCAGCTTTTGGGTAATTCTGTAGAAGCATTGGCTGATACACTTACGATTATGAGGGATACAGTTCATAATATTAAGCCTCAAGAAAAACTTGGGATAGAGTATATAAGGCAAGTTATTGAAAACTATAGTTTTTGTACCGTAGAAATGAGCACCACAGGTGATTTCTCAGAGTTGTCAGTAAATATTATGCAGATATTGCATAGCAACATCAAAGAAGCTTTAACAAATGTCAGTAAATTCTCAAATGCAACGAAAGTGGATATCAATATTGATGTTAATTATAAGTTTGTAAGGCTTAAAATTAAGGACAATGGGTTGAGTAGTGAGAAGTTCAAAGAAGGATTCGGTATCAGTGGGATGAAGGAACGAGTGAGAAATATAGGCGGTACAATAGCCTTCAGCAACGACAATGGTTTTCTTATCGTTTGTGTATTGCCAATCAAAAATACTTTGGAGGTAACAGTATGAAGGTATTGATTGTTGATGATGATGGCTTAATAAGAGATAGCCTCAAAATATTAATAGGTATGGAAGAAGACATGGTTGTGGTAGGAACAGCGGCAAATGCCCAAGAAGCTTTGATGCTTTGTGGACAGCTTCAACCGGATATCGTGCTTATGGATGTAAGAATGCCAATTATGGACGGCGTACTGGGCACAAAACTCATTAGTTCACAGTTTAGCAACATCAAGGTTATTATATTGACTACTTTTAAGGATGATGAATATATAAAAGAGGCTATCAAAAATGGAGCGACGGGCTATATGCTGAAGAATCAACCCTCGGATAGCATAATTGAGAGTCTTAGAGCAGTTCATAAGGGTAGTGTGGTTCTTGAAAGAGAAGTGGCAGAGAGCCTTACTTCAATGCTGAAAGATGATAAAAAGAAGCAGAAGAAGCAGTTGGATATTACAGAAAGAGAATGGGATGTACTTAAATTGGTGGGAGAAGGCCTTACCAATAAAGAGATTGCAGATAAACTTTATCTAAGTGAGGGCACCGTACGCAATTATGTAACCACCTTGCTGGAGAAGCTTAGTCTGAGGGATAGAACCCAGCTAGCTATATACTATGTCAAGAACTTGGAATAAGTTTCTTATTTTTGAAATATATTAAAGTAGGAGACGTCATTTTGCAAGGAGGATAATTATGAGCACGGGTAAGATACTCAAATGGGTCACAGCAGGTATGGAGGTCTTTTTAGGAATACCTTTTGTGGGGGGCATGTTGGTTATAAGCTTTATGTATCTGCCTCTAATGGTAATGCTTATACTTCACATAATAACACTTGTTTACTGCAGCCAAGAGAACTTGGATAAAGCACCTAGCACCTTGGGTATAATAACCTCTTGCATAGCATGGATTCCTTTTGTAGGTATGGTAATGCACATATTGACGGCAGTATTTCTATTAGTCAGTGCAGCTAAGGAACATGATAAAGTGAGTATATAATAAAAACTTTGCATTTCACAAATGCAAGGTCTTTTTTTTTATCGTTATATATATAAAGCATTTGTGTTACAATATACTTTAAGCTTTATTATAACGAGGTGATTTCTTGGTAACTAATTTTTTGATAAAACGATTTGTGAAAAACCATGAAGAAACGGGAAATAGTAATGTACGGCAGGCATATGGCTACTTAGGCGGCTTTATTGGCATAATTGCAAACACACTGCTTTTTGCAGGCAAGCTATCTGTTGGTTTGTATATAAATAGTATTGCGGTTATGGCAGATGCAATCAATAATTTAACCGATGCAGCTTCTTCAATTATTACTTTAGTAGGCTTCAAGATAACCAACAAGCCTGCGGATCGGGAGCATCCCTTTGGTCACGGCAGGATAGAATATATATCTGCACTAATTGTTTCATTCCTTGTAATTATGGTGGGCTTTGAGTTCATCAAAAGCTCTGTAGAAAGAGTAATGAACCCAGAGATCGTCACATTTAACTGGTTAACTTTTATTCTTTTGTCTTTTTCAATTGTCTTGAAGGTGTGGTTAAGCTTCTTCAATAGAAAGATAGGGAGAACTATCGGCAGCAAGGCGATGGAGGCAACCGCTATGGACAGCTTAAGTGATGTAATTACAACATCTGTGGTGTTGATATCCCTAGTATTGTCTATATGGGTAACCTTCCCTATAGATGGTTACATAGGGATAGCGGTAGCATTGTTTATTATGTACTCAGGCTTTAATCTTACAAAGGAGACTCTTAACCCACTTTTGGGAGATGCTCCAGATGCTGAGTTTGTAAGTGAAATTATAACAAGAACCTTAGCTTATGAAAAAGTAATAGGGGTACACGATATCATCGTACATAATTACGGACCTAATCGCTGTGTAGTTTCGCTTCATGCAGAAATTCCTGCCAGTATGGACATTACAGCAGCCCATGACTTAATTGACAAGGCAGAGCAGGAAATATCGGAAGGAATGGGGATTCACCTAGTCATGCATATGGATCCTATTAATACTGATGACAAGGTAGTGCAAAGGATTCAGCAGCGTATTGTAGGCGTTTTGGTGGAATGCGGGATGGAGCTATCTATTCATGATTTAAGAATAGTGGGAGACGATTGTCATTGCAATGTGATTTTTGATATGGTAATTCCCTACGAGGTAGCGGAAAGAGATGAGAAAAAGGTAGCTAAGGACGTAGCAAATGCTATTAAAGAGAAGTACCCTGAATACAGTGCTATCATTAAAATTGATAGAAGCTATGAGATATTGAAGTAAGCCGAAGCTACTTGACATCTACATAAAATATGATATAATTAGCAATAATAATTATATCTAAATGGTCATGAAGAGGACAGTAACCTAGGAAGGCGCTATAGAGAGATAATCGGTTGGTGGAAGATTATCGCTAATTCATAGGAGAAAATCACCTTGGAGCCGGATGCCTGAATAGTAAGTAAGGCACCACGTAGGCATGCGTTATATGCTTGAGAGACTGCAGTTAAACTTTGCTATTTGCAAAGATTGGCTGTAGTAATTTGGGTGGTACCACGTTAAATCGTCCCTGACATTAGTCAGGGACTTTATTTTTTATCAAACAACATTATATAGAAAGGGTGTTATTTATGGAAAAGTTTAAATTTTTGTCTGACCAACAGGTTGCAGATAGAGAAAAGTCAGTTTCAGAATATTGGAAAGAAATTGAATTGCTGAAAAAGAGCATTGATGTAAGGGAAGGTGCAGAATCCTTTATATTCTATGAGGGTCCTCCGACGGCAAATGGAAAGCCTGGTGTACACCATGTAATATCCAGAACTCTTAAGGATTCAGTATGTCGTTACATGACAATGAAGGGCTATCAAGTAAAGAGAAAAGCAGGCTGGGATACTCACGGTCTACCTGTTGAAATTGAGGTTGAGAAGGAGCTTCAAATATCCGGCAAACAGGATATTGAGAAATATGGCATAAAAGAATTCAATGAAAAGTGCCGTGACTCCGTTTTCAAGTACGTTGGACTTTGGCAAGACATGACAGAGCAAATGGGATATCTCATAGATTTAGATGACCCATATGTAACTTTCCACAACGACTATATCGAAACAGAATGGCATATACTAGATAAATTTAATAAGGAAGGTCTGATATATGAGGGTCACAAGATACTTCCTTACTGCCCGCGCTGCGGAACAGGATTAGCTTCTCATGAGGTTGCACAGGGATACAAGGAAATAAAGACAAATACTGTGTATGTAAAGTTTAAGAAAAAGGATGTTAATGAGTATTTCTTAGTTTGGACTACTACTCCTTGGACCTTAGCTTCAAACGTTGCTTTGACAGTGAATCCTAAAGAAACTTACTTAAAGGTAAAGCAAAATGATGAAGTTTATTATTTAGAGAAGAACCTTGCTCATAAGCTATTAGGTGATGAGTTTGAAGTCCTTGAAGAGATGACAGGTAAGGACTTAGAATATATGGAATACGAACAATTAATGCCTTTTGTTAAGACTGATAAGAAGGCTTTCTATGTGACAGTTGCTGATTATGTAACTACTGAGGATGGTACCGGTATCGTTCATACTGCTCCAGCCTTTGGTGAAGACGACTACCAAACTGGTAGAAGATATAATCTTCCTGTATTGCAGCCTGTTAATGGAGAAGGAAAGTTTACTGCAACTCCTTGGGAAGGCCAGTTTGTAATGGATGCTGACCTTGATATCATAAAGTGGTTGGCAGCAGAGGGCAAGCTATTAAAAAAGGAAAAGATGGAGCATAACTACCCACACTGTTGGAGATGTAAGACTCCGCTGATTTACTACGCTAGACCTAGCTGGTATATAGAAATGACAAAGCTTAAGGATCAGTTGATTGCTAATAACAATACGATTGAGTGGTATCCTGACTATGTTGGGGAGAAACGTTTCGGCAACTGGCTGGAAAACCTCAATGATTGGGCAATATCTAGAAGCAGATATTGGGGAACTCCATTAAACTTATGGAGATGCTCCTGCGGTCATTTTGAATCTATAGGCTCAAGAAAAGAATTGGTAGAAAGAGCTATAGAAAATATAGATGAGACAATAGAGCTGCATAGACCATACATTGATGATGTGCATATAAAGTGTTCAAAGTGCGGAGACACAATGGCAAGAGTACCTGATGTTATAGATTGTTGGTTTGACAGCGGTGCCATGCCTTTTGCACAGCATCATTGGCCTTTTGAAAATGCAGATAAATTTGATGAATTATTCCCTGCTGATTTTATTTGTGAAGCAATTGACCAGACGAGAGGATGGTTCTATTCATTGCTTGCAATATCAACCTTTGTGATGGGTAAATCACCTTATAAGAGGGTATTGGTAAACAGTCACATAGTTGATAAAGAAGGCAAAAAGATGTCAAAGTCTTTAGGCAACATAGTAAATCCCTTTGAATTGATGGACAAATACGGTGCAGATGCTTTGAGATGGTATATGTTGTATGTTTCTCCAGCTTGGTCAACAACTAAGTTTGACGAAGAGGGCTTGAAGGAAGTACTCAGCAGATTCTTTGGAACTCTAAAGAATGTTTATGCCTTCTTTGCACTTTATGCCAACACCGACAACATAGATCCAAAGGAATTCCTTGTAGAGTATAAGGACAGACCTGAGTTAGACAGATGGGTGCTTAGTAAGTTCAACAGCCTGTTGGAAGAAGTAGAGGCAGAACTTAAAGTATACGATCTTACAAAGGCAGTTAGAAAAATACAGTATTTTGTAAGCGAGGACTTATCCAATTGGTACATCAGACGTTCTAGAAGACGTTTCTGGGAAACAGAGCTGACAGAGGATAAGAAGTCGGTTTATAATACTACAATGGAAATATTAATAGGTATATCCAAGATGATAGCTCCTTTTGCTCCATTTATGTCAGAGGAGATATATAGAAACCTTACTGGTGAAACCTCTGTACACTTGGCGAAATATCCAGAGCTGAGCAGAGAGCTTATAGACAAGGCCCTTGAAGAGAGAATGGACCTGGTGAGAGATCTTGTAGGGCTTGGCAGAGGCGCAAGAGAGCAAGTAAGAATAAAGGTTCGTCAGCCAATACAAAAGGTAATGATAGACGGCAAGTATGAAGAGCTTATATCCTATGTTATACCTCTTATTCAAGAAGAATTGAATGTAAAGGAAGTAGTATTTGCAAAGAATCTTAATGATTATATGAACTTTACT
>JARBUB010000068.1 GCA_029239905.1 Clostridia bacterium | reverse complement strand
TAAAATAAAAAAGCCCAAAGAAATATTATAAAAATATCTCCCAGGCTTTTATCCTTCCGTGTACACAGTTAACTGTGCGTTTTCTCTCGGACCTGCCAGTTGAAAAACTGCGGAACCCTAGAAAACTAAACTATATTCAATATTTTACGATTTATAAATTGCAATTTATAAATGAATTTTAGCATAATATAAAATCTATTGCAACATGCCCACAATCCAGTGGATTTGTATCCATGGGGAGCAGAAGATAAGTCTAGGTAATTAATTTAATGCAGTTATTTTCATATTTAGTTATTGGACAATCTTATAGTTGATGTTATATTATAATTTATGGTAAAATACTCACATAATGGGTTAAATTAAAACTCGGCTATAAGAAATAACAAACAAATATATAATAAACTGAGAATAAAGGGGAGATAGCTTTATGACAGGATCTGTAATTAATGCATAGCAGAGGCTATTGCATAAAAGTTAAGAACTAATAATATGAAATAACCTTTGCTCAATCCTAAGATTAAACTTAATTTAGGAGGAGCATAATGAGCTATATTAAAGCAATAGAAGTCTTGCCAGAAGAATTATTGGTCTTAATCCAAAAATATGTTGAGGGTGAATACATATATATTCCCAAAAAAGAATGCAACAGAAAACTTTGGGGAGAAACAACTAAAAGTAAAAAGGAAACATATTCTAGAAATATAGAGATTTATGAGAAGTATAAAGAGGGTGTATCCATAAAGGTTCTTTCCGAAATTTATTATCTATCACCCAAAAGTATACAAAGAATTATTTTAATAATGAAAAGAGAAAACTAATAACAAAATGCGCCATACAGTAAAAGCTGAGTGGCGCATTTTCGTTTCAGAAAAATGTTATAGGTTGATACGTTATGTACCCAGTGATACCATTTAAATATAAGTTAAGAAAGTGGTGAAACCGATGGTAAAATAAGCGAATTATTAAATAATCTATTTTATATAATTGGGGGATTGCAATGCAAATAAGTACAGTTCCAAAAGATTTTATTATTAATATGGCCGCAGAAACAGGTGGTAAAGTAGTATCAAATTTCCTTTTACATGGTTTAAAAATTAAAAATGATGCAGATAAGAAAATAAAACTAAAAGATATAAATTTCGAGTTGTATGTTTCAAATATTTTAGTAAAACAAGTTACATATCAGGGAAAGTCACTTGAGAATTCAATAAAAGAATTTGCTGAAAATAGTGTTTGGCTTAGTAAGGGTTTTGGGGCTAAGTTGTTTTTGGGTGAAGAGGGATTTTGGAATCCTAAATGTTATACAAATTCCATAGAGCTGGAGCCCAATCAGGAAACCGGCATATTTAATGAGTATTTTATAGTAATAAACGATAACGTTATAGATGAAATGGTGATAAAAGTTAATTATATCAACTGTGATGAAGATCAGATAACTGAGTTGAAAGTTCCACTAATACAATATAGAAATAAAAATCAATATATATTCCCACTTAAAGGCAATATCTCAACTTGTGGAAATTATAACACTATACCCGACCATCGACAACATTACTCTATGGAATTTGCGTTTGATATGGCTCAGTATAATGCAGACCAAAAGCTTTGTTATAAGGACAATATGTGTGAAGAGGACTATATAGTTTATGGTAAGGATATACTCGCAATAGCTGAAGGGGATGTAGTGGATTGTTATCACGATTTTAATATGACTACTTCTTGGGATTGGAATGAGCGGAAGCCGCTTATAGATAAATATGGATTGGCAGCTCAATGTGGAAATTATATAGTTTTAAAACATGTAAACGAAGAATATTCTTTTTATGGGCATTTGATTACAGATAGTTTAACTGTAAAAAAAGGTGATAAAGTAAAGCAAGGACAGGTTATAGGAAGGGTTGGGAGTACAGGATTGTCTAATTGTCCTCACCTGCATTTTCAACTTATGGATGGACCAGATTTCTTGGCAGCTAGAGGATTACCTTGCTCTTTCTCAAACATAAGAAATGTAGCCGGAGATAAACTTAGTTTCTTACAAGAAGAAAATATAATTGTGCATGCAGAATAATAGAAATAATATGGTATCAGATTAATAAATATAAAAATTATCTGAAAATGTTAAGTAAGAGTAACGGAGTAATTTATTGTATTAAATAATTTGCTTTTGTTACTCTTATTTTTATTAAAAATAAACTCATAGTATGCTTTCGCTGATTCCTAGATATTGCATAATTGAAAATAATTCATCCAAAACTAAGTGTGATTGATGTTGAATTCTAATAATTATATTTACTAAGGATGTGTTAATTTGAACTTACAACATAAATACAACAACAAACTGCTTCAAGAAAAATCCCCATATCTATTGCAACATGCCCACAATCCAGTGGATTGGTATCCATGGGGTGGAGAAGCCTTGGCAAGAGCTGTAGCAGAGGACAAACCTATATTCCTATCTATAGGCTATTCCACCTGTCATTGGTGTCATGTTATGGAGAGGGAATCCTTTGAGGATGAAGAGGTAGCGAGAATTCTCAATAAACACTTTATAGCCATCAAGGTTGACCGTGAGGAGCGGCCGGATGTAGATCATATATATATGAGTGTGTGCCAAGCTATGACCGGTCAAGGCGGATGGCCTCTTACTATATTGATGACACCTGAGCGTAAACCGTTTTATTCTGGGACCTATTTTCCTAAGAAATCACGAGGCGGCTACCCTGGAATAATAGAGATTTTGGAGCATGTAAAGGATGCCTGGGTCAATGAAAAAGATACCTTGGTAGAGTCCTCAGATAAGATTATGAAACATATGCATATGGAGTTTGGAGCCAGTGAACGGGGAGAGGTAAATGAGGAAGCCATCGATTCAGCTGTCTCCAGCTTTTCAAGCAATTTTGATAAAAAATATGGAGGGTTCGGCAGCACACCTAAATTTCCTACGCCTCATAATCTGATGTTTTTGCTAAGGGATCATATACAAACCAAAAGCTCTAATGCCCTAAATATGGTGGAGAAAACTCTAGAATCTATGTATAGAGGCGGTATGTATGATCATATAGGTTTTGGTTTCTCAAGGTATTCCACAGATAGAAAGTGGCTGGTACCTCACTTTGAGAAAATGTTATATGACAATGCACTACTGGCATTTACTTATATTGAGGTATATCAGACAACCGGAAAAGAATCCTACAAGAGGATTGCAGAGCAGATATTTGAATATGTACTACGGGATATGACATCTGCCGAAGGTGGCTTTTACTCTGCAGAGGATGCTGATTCTGAAGGTGTGGAAGGTAAATTTTATGTTTGGTCACCGCAGGAAATAATAGATGTTCTGGGACATAAAGATGCAACTGAATTCTGTGAAATGTTTGATATCACAGATAAGGGCAATTTTGAGGGAGCAAATATTCCAAACATAATTGAAAGCAAAATATCTCTGGATAAGTTGACAGAGCTTCCCCTTGATAATATGAGAAGAAAGCTTTTCCTTTATCGAGAAAAAAGAGTCCATCCATATAAGGATGATAAGATTTTGACAGCTTGGAATGGCTTGATGATAGCTGCTTTAGCCTATGGCGCTAGAGTATTTGGCAATAAAAGCTATTTGGCTGCAGCAAAAAACGCTGTGAGCTTTATCCAAGATAAGCTTATACGTGCAGATGGTAGACTGATGGCTAGATATAGAGAGGGTGAAACTGCATATCCAGGCTATCTGGATGATTATGCTTTCCTGGTATGGGGGTTAATTGAGCTTTATGAAGCTAGCTTTGATGTAAAGTACCTGCAGCTTGCAGTACGTTTAAACGATGATATGATAAAGTATTTTGGGGATGGAGACAAAGGCGGTTACTTTATATATGGAAGTGACAGCGAGCAGCTTATCGCAAGACCAAAGGAAGCATATGACGGAGCAATGCCTTCAGGCAATTCTGTAGCTGCTTTAAACTTATTAAGACTTGGCAGGCTTACAGGCAGTACTGAGCTGGAGGAGGAGGCAGAAAGAGTATTTAGTGTCTTCGCAGATAAGGTAAACAATTACTACATGGGGCATACTTATATGCTTATGGCACTAATGTTTTCTCGGGGCAAGGGAAGTGAGATTGTCATTGTTGGAGATCGGAAGAGTGCTTCTGTTCAAAGCTTCATTGATAAAATCAACAAGAACTTTATGCCATACTCTGTGGTGGTAGTGAAGGATGTCAAAGAAGCAGATGAGATAAAGAAAATGATTCCATATACGGAAGGACAGAATATGGTAGATGACAAAACGACTGCTTATATATGCGAGAACTTCGCATGTAGAGCATCTATAACTGATATCGATAGATTAATGGAAGTTTTTAATCAATAAATAATTAGAAGAAATTTATAGAACTATATTGACTTCAACTAACAGTGTTAGTATAATTAATATTATACTAACACTGTTAGTTTTATTATATGAGATTTTTCATAAGAGCAGGAAAAGTGCAGCAAATTACATGGTAGCATTTATTCAAGTTATTTACCTATCCAATGGGATAAATACATACGACGGGGTGAAAGTATGGGGAAAAAACTGAATATTGATAGCAGCAAAAGGGATACGAATACAAAACAAAAGATACTGGAAGCTGCAATAAATATGTTTGCAGAGAAGGACTTTAATTCTGTTTCCATAAGAGAAATTGCTAAGGTGGTAGGAATAAAAGGAAGCTCAATCTATAACCATTTCGCGAGCAAGGAGGATATTCTCGATGCAATTTTAGGATACCATAGATCAGCCTCCAACACAGTTTTTGAGGGTTATTTTGAAGGGTCTAGAATAAGCTGTGAAGCGGAGCACATGTCCCTAGAAGTGATATTATTGTCCTCAATGCTGACCTCTATGAAGTTTATGGAGATGCCTGATATGGATAAAATATTTAAGATTCTATCTAAGGAACAGCTGAATAATGATAAGATAAGAAGCTTTTTTCTCCAAGAGTATATCATCAAACCCAGAGAGGAACTAGTGAAGGTTTTCGAAGAACTTGTTAAAAGAGATATGGTTAAAGATATTGATCCAATGCAATTGGCTGAGGAGTTCCACTCCTATGTAATTTATAAGTTCTATGAGAATTATATGTTAGGAAGAGATAAGGAGCTGGATTTTGAGGCCATGAAAGAAGATTTCGGGAAGCATATAAAGTTTTTCAGTGAGGCAATAAAAAAGGAAAATTAATAAGGAAGTGAATGTAAATTGAAGATTTTAGCCATTATGGGTAGCCCTAGAAAGGGTGAAAGCTTTAAGGTGCTGCAGCTGATAGAGGAAAAACTGAAGCAGAAGGAAGATTTAAACTTTGAGAGTGTTTTACTTAAGGATTATAACTTAGGGCAGTGTAAGGGCTGTCACCTATGTATTTTTAAAGAAGGACATCATTGCCCTCTAGACAATGATGTGCCTAAAATTGAAGAGAAGATGATGGACGCAGATGCTATCATCATGATAACCCCACTTTATTCTCAGCATGTAACGGCACTCCTTAAAAACTATATAGATCAATTGTCATATTTATGGCATAGACCTCGCTATTTTGGCAAAAAGGCTATGGTTATAGCAACTGGCGGGGCCATATTCAAAGGGACCCTAAATTTTATGGAGGAAACAACCAAAAGATGGGGATACCATGTTACGAACAAAATAGGAATACCTCATTTGGATTCCCTTACCGACAGCTATAAGCAAAAGATTATGACTAAGCTGGATCAGGAAGTGGAAGGATTCTATCAAAATGTAAAAGCTGGGAGGCAGCCAGTACCTAGCTTTGGAGATGTGATGTGGTTCGAAATGTGGAAAGGAAATTCTATAGCACTGAAGGATACCTACCCTGCCGATTATGAGTATTGGAATCAAAAGGGTTGGATTAATGAAAGCTATTATTATCCAACCAATATCAGTATTTGGAAGAGACTTGCTGTAAAGCTGATAGGCTTGCTTGGCAGCAGTTACATGAAGAAAATGTACAAAGGCTATTAAAATATAAAAACATAATAAATTAAGACAGAGTACTTATGCTCTGTCTTAATTTATTCTTTAATTGTAATTCTTAGGCTTCCATTCTTTCCAAATTTGCCCGGGCTTTTCGATTGACTCCGTCAAGGTCTTTTCACCGGGATGCCAGTCACATGGAGCCAGCTGACTGGTCTGCACATTATTTTGAAATGCTTGGAGCTGCCTGAGTATTTCATCTGAAGATCGCCCAATTGGCGGTGTCAAAAGCTCCATGCCGTGTATAAAGCCTGTCGGATCGATGATGAATGTACTTCTTAAGTTTTTGCCGTTCTGAGAATCATACACATCATACATTGTTCCTATACTGCCGTTTGCATCAGTAAGCATAGGAAAAGGCACTCCTCCAGCAACCATGTTTGACATTTCAATATCATTCCATACCTTATGAGAGTATACACTATCAACACTTATTGCCAATATTTCGGTATTAAGTTTTTGAAATTCACTATAGCGAACCGCTAAGCATGCTAATTCAGTAGGTCAAACAAAAGAAAAATCTCCTGAATAGAAAAAAAGAAGAATCCATTTCCCAGGAAAATCAGATAGGGAGATGCTCTTCATCTGCCCATTTATTAAGGCATTGGCTGTAAAACCCGGTGCATTGCTACCAACAATCATAATAACCTCCTATAAATCATTTAATTGATATAAGGTCAGTAAATCAATATTCATGAGTTGTTTAATGAGAATAGGCAGGAAAGTAGATATTCCTCACCTAGCCTTTGCGATTTTAGTATTGAGCTTTATATCGAATTTTATGTAAGCTGCTTAATAAAAGCAGGAAGGATATATATCTTTGTTAAGTTATAATTTACTGTAACATTTTCAAAGCTGGGACATAGCATGATAGTGTAAAAGGGCTTGTTTGGAGGCGATTAAATGGCTTATGGAAATAGCACTGCATTAATTCCTGTCACAGCCCCAGTAAAACCGGCGGTAAAAAACCCTCTAAGTGGTATTTTGGGAGGATTAGGCGGTAATTGGTGGGTATTGGTATTACTCTATTTACTATTTTTTAACAAGGGTTCTTCAGGAGGCAAAGGAGTATTGGGAGGATTAGGAAGTTTGGGCAATATAGGGGGCTTATTAAGTAACTGGTGGGTATGGGCAATAGTAATATGGCTTATTCAACAGCAAGGGGCTGGCGGTTTAGGTAATTTGTCTGCACCGGGAGGACTTGGCAGCATTATGAATAGCTTTGGCGGAGTAGACGGCATAGTTAAGAATTTAGGTGGTGTAGAGGGTATCATTAATAGTCTAGGTGGAATTGAAGGCATTATGGGTAAGCTTGGTGGCTTAAACGGCTCATTAGCTAATAGTGCAGACGCATAAAGTGACAAAAAATAAAGGATGTATGTGAAATACATCCTTTATTGCTGCTTTAGCAGCTCAATAAAATTCTTTAGTATTCTAGCAGTTATGCCCCAAATAATTTTACCTTTATATTCGTAGAAATATACAGGATAGATGCCTTTTGCCCATGGGTAATCCATACCACCTTGTACTTTTTCAAAAGGGAAATCCCCGCAAGGTTCCATATTTACGCTCAAATTACTGCATTTTGGCTCATAGTCCTTCAGAAATTCTATAGGAATATAAAAAACTTCCTGTACCTCGAATTTGCTATAGGTGTTTTGGTAATCATATAGGTATGCAGCAAAGGGATAGATTATTGTATTAAAGGGTGTTACTAAAGTATCTAATTCACCCAATACTTTTAAATTATCTTCTTTTATAAGCAGCTCTTCACAGGTTTCGCGTACCGCTGCTTGAATAGGGGTTTCGTCTGATTCTATTCTACCTCCAGGAAAGCAAATCTCACTAGGCTGTTTGAGCAAGCTTTCAGAACGCACCTGGAATAAAATGCTATTCTGGCCATTATAATTAACTATTGGTATTAGTACGGAAGACTCTTTGGATACTCCGTCATCACAAATCTTTGGCTTGTGGTTTCTAATCATATTTAAATCCATATTAAACCTCGTAATAGGCAGTAATTGATGTGTTACAAAGCCAATTATAGCATAGGACGCAGTGCCATAAAAGACACAATAATATTTAATTGGAAAGTAAATGGAAAGTTCAGAAAAGTATAACTTTTGATTTTGACAATATTATTTTAACAATTGTGTTGAGCAAAAAAATTGTAAATGGTATGATAATTTTGTACATATAAAATTCTATATATGTCGTGAAAAAAATTATCAATACAAAATCAGTAGAAGCATCTGATTTTGTATTATCAAAGATGTATTTTCACAACATATGGATAGAGGAAAATGTTTCGCACTTTGTGCAAAACAAATACTATACAAATGCATATTATTTGTTTTGTATAGTAAAATAAGGCTGTAAATATTTATAGCCTTAGGTTATTAATGGCAAACTATTTGTGAGGGAAAAGCCCTCGATATATAAAAGGAGGAAAATAAATGCATAAGAAACTTTTTATTCCCGGTCCAGTAGATGTAAGGGAAGATGTATTACTGAAAATGGCGACACCACAAATTGGTCATAGGTCAAAGGCTGCATCAGCGCTACAAAAGGGTATCTCTGATAAGTTAAAGAAGGTATTCCAAACTGAAAACACTATCATTCTTTCAACTTCATCAGGAAGCGGTCTTATGGAAGCAGCTATCAGAAGCTGTACAAGAAAGAGAGCAGCAGTATTCTCAGTAGGAGCTTTCGGTGACAGATGGTACAAAATGGCTAAGTCAAACGGAGTGCCAGCTGACAAGTTCTCATCAGTACCAGGTCAGCCAACTACAGTTGCTATGGTAGATGAAGCTTTGGCAACAGGCAAATATGACGTTATAACTGTTACTCATAATGAAACTTCAGCTGGTATCATGAACCCAGTGGCTGAAATTGGAGAACTTTTAAAATCAAAGTACCCAGAAGTATTATTCTTAGTTGATACAGTAAGTTCCATGGGTGGAACTGACATTAAGGTTGATGCATGGGGAATTGACGTTTGTATCACATCAACTCAAAAGTGCCTTGGTTTACCAGCAGGTATGGCAATCTGTTCAGTAACAGAGAGATCTATCGAAGCTGCAAGACAAGTAGAAAATAGAGGTTTATACTTTGACCTTGTTGAGCTTTATGAATATGTTAAAAATAAGAACGATCAATATCCTTCAACACCATCACTTTCACACATGTTCGCATTGGACTATCAATTAGATAGAATACTTGCAGAAGGTATTGAAAACAGATTTGCAAGACATATTGAAATGGCGAATTATGTACGTGATTGGGCAAGAAAGTACTTTGCAATTTTTGTTGAAGATGAAAAGTATCTTTCAAATACACTTACAACAATAAAGAATACAAGAGGCATCAGCGTTAGTGATTTAAATAAGCAGCTTGCTGAAAGAGGCTATGAAATATCAAACGGTTATGGAGATCTAAAGGATGTTACCTTCAGAATTTCACATATGGCTGATTACACTTTAGATGAAGTTAAGGAATTAATTAGAAATATCAATGAAATATTAGGACTGTAAGGGGTTGAATTTAATGGTAAGAATACTTGTTGCAGACGGTATGGAGCAAGCAGCTATTAATGAACTAAAAGAAAGTGGCTTTGAGATTGTTGAGCAGTTCTATGATGTAGAAGAGCTAAAACAGCAAATAAAGGAATTTGACGTTATCGTTGTTAGATCAGCGACTAAGGTAAGAGAGCCTATTATTGATGCAGCCTTGGAGACAGGAAGACTAAAGCTAATCATTAGAGGCGGCGTAGGCGTTGATAACATAGATGTTGAATATGCTAGATCAAAGGGCATCACAGTTGCGAATACACCAAACGCAAGCAGTGCATCAGTTGCTGAACTTGCAATTGGACATATGTTCTGTATAGCAAGATACATACATATTGCTAACCACACAATGAGACAAGGCAAGTGGGAAAAGAAGCATTATGAAGGTATAGAACTAGCTGGTAAAAACCTTGGTCTTATTGGCTATGGCAGAATCGCTAAGGAAACAGCTAAGAGAGCAATGGCACTAGGAATGAAGGTTGTATATACAAACAGAAGCGGAGATAAGAATGATCCTGACTTCAAGTATGTTACAATGGATGAGCTTTTGGCTAAATCAGACTTTATATCATTGCATATTCCAGGTTCAAAGGATAAGCCGGTGATTGGCGAAGCTGAATTTGCAAAAATGAAGGATGGCGTATTCATAGTGAATGCGGCAAGAGGCGGCGTTGTGTGTGAAAATGCACTTATAAAGGCTCTAGATTCCGGTAAGGTTGCAGCAGCAGCTCTTGATGTATTTGTTGATGAACCAACAAAGAATGAAGCAATCTATACACATCCAAAGATTTCACTAACACCTCATATAGGAGCTTCAACAGCTGAAGCACAAGAGAGAATTGGTGAAGAAATTGTATCAATCATAAAGAATCACTTTAAGGCTTAGGCCAATAAACAAAAATCCCGCAGGTTTAACCTGTGGGATTTTTTTATAATACATAGCTAATTAAAAGCGAAAGGCAATAACAGATTGCTATCTGTTATTGCCTTTTTAAGTACCTTATAAAACTATTTTCTTGCCTTCTATGTAATATCTCTTTTCATGAGCTTCACCCATTGAGAAGGTCTTTCTAGGCATTACGCCGTCCAATATAACTGATCTAAATAAATCACTCTTTTCGATTGGAGGAAGTATAAAGCCCATGTTTCCTTCTTTGGTTGACAGATTATCTATTACATCTGTACCATGGATGTAGTCTATTTTTGTATTTGTATTGTTCTTTAGGAATTCATCCAAGAATACTTGTATTGTACCTACTGGAATATTAGCCTTCGGATTCTTAATTGTTATTGTACCTGACTTGTCTTTCGTTACAATGGAGAATATATGTGTATTGTGGTCGCCGGCAATATCTTCAATATTCATTATTGTTCTGCTGTCATGGTACTTAACTTCCAAATCACTGCCATTTTCCTTGCAGTATGCACTTAAAGCATGAAGCAATGCTTCTGAATCTACATTAAATAATTCTCTATGTATAGGTTCTACGATAAGGCTCTTATCGTGAACGTTAACAACCTCAACCAAAGCAAATCTTGCTGGATGGTTTGATGCTTGCTCGTTTGTTAGTGTCTTCTTGACATTTTCCCAATGAGCTTTTGCAGAAGCTAATGAGTGATTGCCGTCGCCTACTGCAAATAGAAGTACTGGCTTATCTTCAGTTAGGCTATACTTTTGACGGATCAGTTCGGGATCAGCAAGCTTTTCAAATCCGCCAATCAGCTTAGCCATTAATTCCTCATTCTCAATTTTATAACCGCTAATATGGCCGCCATGCATCATCATTTCAAAGTCATAAACCTTTTCAAGCTTATCCTTCATATTTGACAATGGCTCGATTACAGCTTCATTTGGATCGTCTATCAGAAGCATGATGTGTGGGAATTCAGCTGTCGCATTTTCTCTTACCTTTACACGTGGCGGAATTCTTTCGATTACTGTCTTCTCAGTTGGACGAACCAAAGATTGTGAATTCGCAGCATAATCATAATTCTCTAAATCGATTGAAACAACTAGACCTCTTCTTGTGCCTTGCTCTGTTGTTCTTTCTACATAAATAAAGCCTGGCTTTTGTGGAACTAGTATATTCTTATCTAGGTATTCTCTCATATTGCTATGAATTTTCTTTATCATGCCTTCAGTATCATAGTTCCCATGCTCTAGATATACCTCTGGAAGAGTTAAATTCAAAGTAGAATAGCTGTCGCCAACTATCTTGCTTACTTCTTCCCAATATTCTGGCTGTGAAGTATACTGGTCACATGCTATTACTGACCA
>JARBUB010000001.1 GCA_029239905.1 Clostridia bacterium | reverse complement strand
ATACCGAACACGTAGGTTAAGACCTAGTCGGCCGATGGTACTTGCTTGGAGACGAGCCGGGAGAGTAGGTGGCTGCCAAATTACATAAAAAACAACCTCCGTATATTTTGCGGAGTTATTATAATATGCGGGTGTAGTTCAATGGTAGAACACCAGCCTTCCAAGCTGGTCACGTGGGTTCGATTCCCATCACCCGCTCTCAATAAAAAAGCGCCTTGAAAATCTAAGGCGCTTTTTTGGTTCTTTGTCAATTGTTGAGGGGCTCAAGTATAGAACTTTATGAGCCGCTAAGATAATAAAAAATTATCTTAGCGGCTTCTTTATTGCATATATATAATATCCTATTTCTAAATACATCAAAATTACCATAACCATAGGTATTACATTTAAGTACTTTAATATTTATGAGGAGCTCGAACTTACTAGATTTAATTTAAGAGAAGTAAGCTCGAGCTCAATAAAATTGCGAAAAACGCCAGTAGATAAAATAATTATCTACTGGCCTCCAGATTTAAAAGCTACTTTTTACAAATAATAACTTGCTGCAAGGTGAAATCTGGTAAATTTATAGTTGATTTACCATCTTTCGTAATAACTTTAAGAGACTGTTGTTCTGGATAAACGATTTCAGCGCTTTTAATAGGTAAAGAGCATTCTAAAGCCCCACCACTGATAGGAAAAACCTGGCCCTTAAACTGTTTAGGAAGCATGGAAATCTGATGAATAATATATTCTTTATCATTTTCAAAAAAGGCTGTTCTAAGCATAAGAGGCGTTTGAGTAATATTGCATATGGAAGGTGTAATATTACACTTAGCTATTAATTGTCTAAATAAATCATCAGTGTAACGATATGTTTCTGAAGCGGCCATAGTGAAAAAATCAAATGCAGTATAGTAAACAGTGCCATTGCCAAGCGTATTAGAAATAAGAGCAGGCATTTCTGTAACCTTTCCAGGAGGAGGAGACCACCAGTTAACCCATTCTTTTGAAGAACAAGGGACACAAGGGAGAATGAATTTTAAAAGTTTTTTGGCTGTTGTAGGAATAACTTCTAAAAAATATTCACTAACTGGCGGGGTAGTACAATTTAATAATCCTTCAAATGTTTCGGTTTCATATGGGGTTAAATAGGCAGACCAATTATTTTGAATATATTCTTTATGGATTGATTTAATATCTGCGCCGATTATTTCTGCAATAGTAGAATGATCTCGCTGAGTTGAATCAGCATTCCACAAGCCACTTTGTGAAGAAGCGATTACTTTACCGCCGCCGATAATATATTGCTTGATAATAGCTGCAAGTTCCTCTGAAATTACAAATACTTCTGGTAAAAGAATGAGCTCATATTGTTTTAAAAGTTCTAAAGAAACTTCTAGTTCAGGAATAATATTCCAAGGGAGTTTAGCATTTTCACATAATTCCATAGCGCCAAGTACTGCATTGGAGTGAGGATTATGTAGTTTCATACGAAGAATTGCATCGGGGTTGAAATAGTGCAAATTTACAGCTTTTGATATATCGCTCTGTAATATACCAACGCATTTAACAGGTGTACGATTAGTTAAATAAGGTTCTATTTTTTTTAGCTCTCCATAAGCTGCTCCAAGACGCCTAGCTTCTTCAAAATCAAGAGTTCCATCAATGTGCTGTGAGCCGCTGTACATGCCAACACGGCATCCTTGGGCGGCAATAGAGGATAGATCACAGATGTATTGATTAGTACTGTCGTAGTTATAAACTTGTGAAGCTTCACCCGGGGCAAGGATTGGATACTGGTGAAGGGCAGTATCTCTTGCATATGCAGCAGAAAACCAGTTATCTTTCATTAAAGGCTCCGAAAATTGATAATCTAAAATGTCACGTATGTATTTAGGATAATGGCAAGAAAAATTAATCGTAAGGGCGATAGATGGATCGATTGCTTTTAAAGTTGATTTTATCTGTTTTAAAAATTCTTCTGTATTACCATCTAGAAAAGCAATAATGTCTGATTTATGGGTTAAAATATTGTCATCATCAAGTGGAAGATCATATCCAAACTGTGATTTAAACTTTGTTTTGCAAGTGTCGCAATAACATAGGGATGCTCCGAAGATATCCATAAATAGGGCATCTGGAGTATAATTTCTTACGATTTCTGATAGTTGTTCTAGGCAATATTTACGATAACCCGTCTGATAACAGCATAGGCTCCATTTGGCGTATATATCATCACGAATGAGAAAAGAACCATCAGCTTTTCTAACACGCCACTCCGGAAAACGCCTAGCGGCACCTTCATCATATTCAATACAATAATAGGCTATAAACTCGATATCTTTTTTCTTAAGAAGAGTACTTATTTTTTTTACCCAATCTGTTTTTATTCCTTCATGTTTTACAGCGTCTTTTGTTTGCGTATCATAATAACATACACCCCAATGATCTTTGCAATAGAGCATTAAAGAATCAATCTGAGCCACATCAAAGAAATTTTCATACTCTTCAATATTGAGATTATCTAATGGCACAATAGGTGGTTGAGGAGAATGATGATCAATTAAGTAGCAGCGTTTACTGGTTTGATATTTATTACTCATAAGTGTCCTCCTAATCGTCAAATACTAATGTTATATTTCTGTTGAACACTATAACATTAGTTGAATAATATTGCAATTATTTATAAAAAAATAAACAAAAATTTTAAGAGTGCTTGACAATGAATTTGTGATAATATATAATTTTTTTATCAAGTAACGGTGCTTGTAAGTGAAAGCTTGCGGTGCCGTTTTTCGCATATATAAGGGATTTTTGAAGGAAATAGGGCTCTTTATGAAAGAGCCTATAGTAAGGCTTAAACTGGTTGGGCCAGTGTACCACTTGCAAATATAAAACTTTAAGAGGTTGATAGGGAGGTAATGGAAATGGATAAGGATTTACTTTCACTAACGCATACAGGTGATGAGTATGATAAATATCTGAATGCAGTTGTTCCGCCGATATTTTTGAATTCTCTCCATGTCTTTGAAAAATTTGAGGATTATTGTAATGTTGATGTTTTTGAAGAGGATAATTATATTTATGGACGAAGTTCTAATCCAACTGTACATATTTTAGAACGGAAGATTGCAGAGCTGGAACATGGATCAAGAGCAGTTGCTTTTGCATCGGGTATGGCTGCAGCTACGGCTGCCATTATGACAACTTGTAAGATTAAAAGTCACATTATATGTATGAGAGACGTTTATCAGCCAGTAAAGAGATTTATTCATGGTGTTTGCATTCCTAAATTTGATATGTCAGTCACCTATATTTGGGGCAATGATTTAGAAGAGATAGAACAGGCTATTAATCCTAATACAAGTCTTATCATTTTAGAAAGTCCTGCAACTTTTGTATTTCGTGTGATAGACCTTAAACAAGTTGCGGATCTTGCTAAAAAGCACGGTATAAAAACGTATATTGATAATACATGCTTAACCCCTCTGTTTCAAAAACCATTGGATCTTGGTATTGATATTGTAATGCACACAATGTCTAAATATATAGGCGGGCACAGTGATATTATTGGAGGAGTACTTGTTTCTAAAGATGAAGATCTAATGAGAAAGATTATGAGTGAAATGAGAGAGTGGTTTGGAGGAGTCTTGGGCCCTATGGAAGCGTGGCTGGCTATCAGGGGAATTCGTACGCTGAACGCCCGCTTGCAGCAGCATCAGACCATCGCGATGGATATAGCTGACTTTCTGGAAAAAAGTCCAAAAGTAAACAAGGTGAATTATACTGGATTAGCTTCCCATCCACAGGCGGATATTATCAAGAAGCAGCAGAAGGGTCATACCAGCCTTATGAGCCTGGAGCTAGATACTACCCCAGATAAAGCAGTTGAATTCATTAATAATCTGCATCTGTTTGGAAAAGGATGTTCATGGGGAGGTTTTGAAAGTCTTGTGCTTTGTCCATTATATAAGGCTTCAGAGGAAGAACTTGATTTTCTAAAAAGCAGTCGTGGATTAATTCGTCTTTATTGTGGCCTTGAAGGTTCAGAAAATTTGATAGAAGATCTAGAAAGAGCTTTAAAAATGCTTTAAATCGGTTTTGCCGTTTAAGGATATATCACAATATTAAAAATTAGAAGGAGGAGCTAAGATGAAGAAAAAACTATTGTTAGTATTTTTAGCAGCAATAATGGGGGTTAGTTCATTAACAGGATGTGGAAAAAAAGAAGGCGGAAATACAGCCGCGTCAGCATCAGCCGGTAATGCAAAAACTGAAGCTAAAAGTAGTAAATCAGGAGATTCTCTTCGTTTCCTTGATGTGTCTCCAAGTGAAACAAGACAACGTTACTACGAAGAAACTTTCAAGAAGTTTAAAGAAGAAACGGGTATCTCTGTAACTTATGAAAGTGTACCTTGGGATGATGCTGCAGACAAGATTACAGTATTAGGGGCATCTCATCAGCTGCCAGATGTTATGACGACATGGTCAGGATGGTTAGGGCAATATACACAAGCTGGATGGGTTATTCCACTGTCAGATTATATTGGTGAAACACGAAGTGAATATACTGAAGCTGTTAATAAATTATTATGGAAGAGTGAAGAGGAACGTTATGGCAAAATTTATACAGTGCCTGACGGCATAATGGTTAAGGGTGTATTTGTTCGCAAAGACTGGGCTGAAGAAGCAGACATCAAACTAGATCCTCAAGCGGGCTGGACATACGATGATTATTTTAGTTTAGTAGCTAAATTAACAGACTCAACGCAAAAACGTTATGGCGTTTCTTACCGTGGTGCAAGAGGAGCTCTCGACCCATTACTCACTTATTTACAAGGCTTTACAGGTGGTAATACATATGATGCAGAAGGAAATATCTTAATAAATAGTCCTGAGTGTCAAGAAGCATTTAAAAAATGGACAGATATATACTTAAACGGATATGCACCAGAAGATTCTATTAACTGGGGATTTACAGAAATGGTTGACAACTTTACAGGTGGGTTAACTGGTACACTTATTAATGACTCTGAAGTAGCTGCTACATGTTTAGCAAATATGGAAGCATCACAGTGGATGGTAATGCCTATGCCAAAAAGTACTGTAGACAATAAAATTTATAATACGATCAATGCGCCTTATTCATATTCTATTTCAGGAGACTGTAAAAACCCAGATAATGCTTGGAAATTGATTGAATTTATGAATCGTCCAAATAACAATATTGAGTACTGTAAATTGACAGGGCTAATTCCTATTAAAAAGGATGTTGAAAATGATCCTACATATGGTTTAGATGGTCCTTATGCTACATTTGTACAGCAATTAAATGATCCTAACCTTGCAGTGCCAACAACATTTGGACCATTTGACTACACAGATTTACATCAAGGGATGTTCCACGAAGAAATTCAGAAATATCTTTTAGGAAAAGAAGATGCTAATAAAGCACTATCTACTATTACAGATGAATTGCAAACAAGAATGAAAAAATATTTAGCAGATAATCCAGATGCAAAGATAGAAACAGCAAGTGTACTGTCTAAATAATTTAAGTCTCACAGTGAAGTATAAGTGCTTCACTGTGGGATGTGCCCTAAGGTGCTAGTTTTAAACTCAAATCATTTATCTTACAAAGGAGGTGCAAGTATGAATCCCAAAGATAGCAGACAAAACACACAGCGTATTAAAATGAAAACCATGCTTGAACCATATTTGTTTATCTTGCCTGTGTTTATATTATTATTGTTTATGTTTGGTTATCCTTTGATTAACAGTATCATCATGGCATTTGAAAATTATAAGTTATCTAATATCAATGATATATATTTTAACAACTTTGAGAATTTCAAAAAGTTATTCGGTGATTCGGACTTTTTGCTGCTCATTAAGAATTCCTTAGTTTACGTTGTGCTGTCAGTAGCAGGACAATTCTTATTTGGTCTAGTTTTAGCGCTTGCATTAAAACAGGATTTCAAAGGCCGTGGAATATATCAGTCAATTGTATTTTTACCATGGGCATTTTCAACTTTTGTTATTGGATTGATTTTTAGATGGGCATTTAATGGCGAATATGGTGTTGTAAATGATGTATTAATAAGATTAGGGATTATTGATAAAGGGATTGCATGGCTTGGGACTCCAGGATTGTCACTGGCAGTTATCATTATAGCGATGATTTGGATGGGAATTCCTTTCTTCGGCATTATGATTTTGGCAGCGCTGCAGTCCATACCAGAAGAAGTCTATGAAGCCGCAGATATGGATGGATGCGGCATGTGGCAGAAATTTTGGTTGCTAACAATTCCATATATTAAACCCACAATTATTATAACCATATTGCTGCGTACTATTTGGATTTTTAACTCTTTTGACCTAGTAGTTATTGTAACTGGCGGTGGACCTGCTAATTATTCGCAGACATTACCTTCGTATATGTATACAAAAGCATTCTCGGGGTATGATTTTGGTCTTGCAGGAGCACTTGGTACACTACTTATGGTAATTTTGGGATTATATGCTGTTATCTTTCTTAAGCTAAGCAATTATGATAAGGCAGGTGATTTCTAGTGACAATAACAAAAAAGAAAAGATTAGTTAATATAGTACGGTTTTTTGTTTTAGGCTTTAACTTTTTGATAGTTATACTGCCTATTTACTGGATGGTTATTACTTCATTAAAAACTAATCCAGAAATCATCAATGCTCAGAAAATCACCTATTTCCCAGAGGTGTTTACGCTAGAAAATTATATTTCATTATTTAATATGCTGGATTATAGCAGTTACTTGTATAACAGCACAATAGTTACGATGCTCACTTCAATTTGTGTTGTAATTTTATCTATTTTAGGGGGATATGGACTAGCTCGTTTTAAGTTCAAAGGAAAAGAAGGAATGCTGTTATTTTTTCTTATTACGCAGATGATTCCTAGTATCTTAGTTATTATCCCACTATATATAATGTTTAGTAAAGCTGGATTGATCAATACTCGCTTTTCACTTTTTGTATTTTATATGATTACCAATCTCCCGTTCTGTGTCATCACAATGAGAAGTTTTTTTGAAAGAATTCCTTATGTTCTTGAGGAAGCGGCTTATGTAGATGGTTGTAATAAAGTACAAACACTCACAAAAATCATATTGCCAGTAATGTTTCCTGGAATAGTAGCAGTATTTGTATTTGCATTTATTGGTGCTTGGAATGAATTGATAGCGGGAACTATTTTTATCAATACCCCGGATATGTGGACTATTCCAGTAGGATTAAAATCGTTGATTGGGAAATACAACGTTCAATGGGGTGCACTTATGGCTGGAGGTGTACTTGCATTGCTTCCGACAGGCATTATGTTTATCTTCGTGCAAAAATACGTAGTTGAAGGATTGACATCTGGAGCAGTTAAAGGTTAGTATGGACAATATAGTATTTTTAGTGGAGGTATAAAATGAAACGGGATTTTATTGCAGTGAAACCAGTTTCAAGAGATATGTTGTATACTAAAATAGCAGATGCAATTTTGGAATATATTAAAAGAAATAAGCTGAAAAATGGCGATAAGATTCCTTCTGAGCGTGTACTTGCTGAACAATTTTCTACTAGCAGAAATTCAGTACGTGAAGCCTTAAGAGTTTTGGAAAATGAAAAGATTATCGAAGTGAAAACAGGAAAAGGTGCCTATGTTACATCAACGACATCTTCAGATTCTATTTATTTAAAGTTATGGAAAGTTAATTATGAAGAGCTGTTAGAGACTAAATACTTGTTAGAAAGGTGCGTAGTTGAAAAGTTATGTGGAAAACTTACGGCAGATGAACTTAGTTATTTAGAAGAGCCGCTCATTCAATTAGAGACATCAGCACGTATGGGTATATTCCTAAAAAAAGCAGACTTTGTTTTTCATAGCCACTTAAGGCATTTAATGAAAAATTCTGCACTGGAGCAGATGATAGATAATCTCATTCTTGCGTTAGACAATTATGGAGAGGTTCTGCAAGGAGCAGAAAGTATTTGGCTTACAACTATTCCATATCATCGTCAGATGTTCAATGCCATTAAACACTGTAATTATATGGAAGCAGAAGATGCGTGTAAGCAAATTTATGAAATAGATCAACGTGCGTTACGTATGATAGATTTTATTCGAAAGGAACTATAGATTTTTAATAAGTGAGGCTATAAAGCCACACACAAAAAACAGCTGCAGGTAAGTATTGACTTATCAGCAGCTGTTTTTTGTGTGTGGCCTAACATGAGCTCATGCGCAAAAATTCCCCTTTTCTTATGAGATAAGGGGAATTTTTGCGCATGAGAAAATCATGAGAATATTCTTGACAGTAAATCAAGGGAATGCTACAATGGTAATTGCCAATGTGGTAATTACCATTGCGGTAACTACCACTAAACGTCAAACGAATAAAGGAGATTCTATGTTATTTTTAGGCATTGATGGTGGCGGAACCAAAACTAATTTTATCTTGATGAATGAATACGGGGAGACCTTGGGACAGGAAACAAAAGGAAGTGCCAGTCACTGGCAAGTTGATTTATCAACTGCGAAAAAGGTGCTCATTGATGGAACCGAAGACGTACTTAGGCAAGCTGGAAAAACATGGCGAGACTTGACGGCTGTAGGATATGGCATGTCCGGACTAGGGGAAGACAAAGAAAAGGACCGAAGAAGTATTGACCTTTGTCACCAAATTTTTTCAGACATTCCTATAGAAATTGCCAACGATGGTGAAATCAGTTTGGTTGCGACGCTGCAGTTTCGTCCAGGAATCAATGTAGTAGCTGGGACAGGTTCAATTGCATTTGGTCGAGGAAAAGACGGAGCCGTTGGTCGATGTGGCGGATGGGGTCATGAAATCGGAGACGAAGGTTCAGCCTATTGGCTCGGATGCCGCGTATTGGAGTTATTTACTAAGCAGGCAGATGGAAGAAGAGAAAAAACCTTGTTGTATTCGCTTGTGAAAGACTATTTTCAATTGGAATATGATTATCAAATTATGACACGAATCCAAGACGAATATTATGGGCAAAGAAGTAAGATTGCTTCTTTGCAGATGCTTTTAAAAGAAGCAGCCCATGGTGGGGATGTAGAAGCGCAAAAGGTGTATGAAAAAGCCGCCGAGGAATTGATTGAATTGGTGGAAGGGCTACGGCATCAATTAACTTTTTCAGGGGATATACCAGTTACATATTCAGGTAGTGTGTTTAAGGCAGGTGACTTTTTTGTCGCACCCTTTAGGAATGGTTTGATTAGCAGAGGATTCAAGCCAGAATCAAAATTGGGTGAGCCTTTGTTAGGAGCAGTTTTAATGGCTGCCCAAAAAGTAAATCAACATGATATTCTGCTTACCAGTTTGAAATATGGATAAAAACGTAGTAAACATGTAACTTATTCAAATGATAGACATGGAGATAAGACATAAGGGCATCATTCCTTTTCGATGCCTATCATTTAAGGAAGTAATAGATTTAACTGGGTTGTTATGCCCTGACTACAATATATTAGGAGGAAAAAAGAACATGAGTTTAACCTATAAGGAAATTAAAGATCAATATCAACGGTTATCTAAGACGAATCAGTACTTGGATGAGCGGATGAATGAAATTGTTACTGCAATCGATGCCCATGATTGTGTTATTTACATGGGATGCGGGTCCAGCTATAGTTTGGCAAAATCCTATGCAGCCACAACTATGACTCAAATAAATAAAAAAAGCATGGCAATCCCAGCTGGAGATGTGTTGTTAAGGCCGGCTGCCTACAAAATACTGTTTGAAAATAGTCTAATTGTTGCTATCTCCAGATCAGGTGCCACAAGTGAGATCTTAATGGCACTCAAAGAACTGAAAAAGGAACAAGTTCAGTTTGATTTAATCAGCATTTCTTGTACTACCCAAAGTCCTTTAAGCGAAATGAGCCATTTAGCTTTGGAATTGCCATGGACTTTTGATGAAAGTGTTTGCCAGACCAGCGCTATTACCAATATGTATTATACAGGACAATATATCCTTGCTCATTGTGCCAAGAATGAAAAAATGATTAGCGCACTAAGAAATATGCTCTCTGATGGAGACGCATTTCTGGAAAGATATGAGAATAAATGCAAAGAAATTGCCGATTTACCCTGGGATTTTGGTGTTACCCTAGCAGATAGTGATATCAGCGGCGTTTGTGAAGAGGGTTCACTTACGTTTAAGGAAATATGTCAGCTTCCGTCCAATCACTATCCTGTCTTAGACGTTCGTCATGGCCCTATCGTAGTATTCAATGAAAAAACTTTGATTCTTGTGGCAGTCAGCAACGTCGATTCGCCGTTAGAAAGGAACTTAATCCTTGATTTGATGAAAAAAAATGCTAAAGTCATTACCATTAGCGATGTCCCCCTTCCTATTGAGGGAACATGGAATTTTCACCTTGGAAAACCGACTCACTACTGCGTGCTTGGCATGTTGCTGCTTAATGCAGCTCAAATGATAACCTACTATAAAGCAATGGTTCTTAAAGTAAACCCAGATGAACCTACAGGCTTGGATGCTTGGATTAACCTAGAAAAATAGGAGGGGAAACATGAGAAGAAAATTTACCTTTATCGGTGCTGGATCTTTAGATTTTACAAGAGATTTGGTTCGAGATATTTTGACTTTTGAAGCATTCTGTGATTGTGAGATTATGCTGATGGATATTGACCCCACAAGGCTGCATTATGCAAAAGAAGGGGTTAAGAAAGTGGTTAAGGCGACAAATACCAAAGCCACAGTCAGCGCAACCACGGATCGGTTAGAGGCACTGCGCGGGGCAGACGGTGTTCTGATTACTATCTTGCAAGGAGGCGTCGATGTCTGGCGTCATGATATCGAAATTCCTATGAAATATGGAGTAGACATCTGTGTGGGGGACACTAGGGGGCCAGCTGGAATCTTTCGTTTCCTAAGAACAGCACCGGTGCTCCTAGATATTATTCGAGATGTGGAGAAGGTTTGCCCACAGGCCATCGTATTAAACTATACCAACCCAATGGCGATGCTGGTTAGCTACCTGCAGGCACAAACGGCGGTAAATATTACAGGTCTTTGCCACAGTGTCCAAGGAACAGCGGAAATGCTCGCTGAGTGGACTAATAAAACACCAGAAGAAGTGTCTTACTTGTGTGCCGGCATTAATCATCAAGCTTTCTTCTTAAACTTTGAGTCAGACGGCAAAGATATTTATCCTGATATAAGAGAAGCCATTATGAAGGATGAAATCGCTAAGGAAGAACCGATACGAATTGAAATGTTCAAGCATCTAGGTTATTTTCCTACCGAATCATCCGGACACAACTCAGAGTACAATCCTTGGTTTCGAAAACGCCAGGACCTCCTTGACGCATTTACCCAAGGTGCCACTGGTTGGAATCCGGGTGAACATGCTTACATTCTAAAAGAGTACTTAGCGAGAGAAGATACGTGGGAAACTGAATTCAAAGACTGGCTGGAAAACGGAGAAGTGGAAGTGCAACGAGGCGAAGAATACGCATCCCACATATTTAATGCCATGCTAGGAGATGGAACACCTTATGAGTTTAACGCCAATCTTCGAAATCAAGGATACATCACCAACATTGATGATGGGGCATGTGTGGAAGTGCCTGTGACGGCAACTAAAGAGGGAATAGAGCCTAAAGGAACAGTGGCCTTGCCACAACAACTAGCAGTATTAGTGGGGAATTCTGCGAGAATTGAAGAGTTGGCTGTCCAGGGAGCAATCGAAAAAGATAAGGAAAAGGTATTTTGGGCTATTTTGTTTGATCCATTAACATCAAGCGTATGCAGCATGCAGGAAATCCGGAATATGGTTGATGAAATGTTCGAACAAAATGCACCTTACCTAACCTACTTTAATACATCAAAATAAAAATAGAGGGGGATAAGCGATGAAAAAAGTAAGTCTACTGCTGCTGATTATGGTGTTGTTAGTCACCATGGTAGGATGTAAAAAGGGCAATGGGGATCAAACAAAGGGGGATGGGGAGAATGTGGAACTTGTTTTTTGGGCTCATCAAGAAGGACCATGGAACGATTCTTATGAAGCTATCGCCAAATCCTATCACGAGAAACATCCCAATGTGACTGTTAAGTTTGAGTTCTACCCTTATGATGAATTTGAATCCAAAATTCAAACATCTTTAATCTCAAAAAGTGGTGATACGGATATTTATGAAATCTGGGGTGGATGGGGTGTTGACTTTGCTCCTTTAGGATCTTTGGCAGCACTACCTGATGGAATGGCTTCTAAGATCATGGAAGAATCCTATCCATCTGCTTATGGTTCCTTAGTATATGACGGGAAGTTATATGGACTGCCTATGGAATTCAATATTGAAAATGGAGGGATGCTTGTTAACTTAAATGTACTAAATGAAAAGGGATTAACTATTCCTACTACATGGGAAGATTTGATCAAGACTGCGAAGGCTGCAACTGTGAAAGATGGTGAGACATATGCTGTCAGAGGTTTTGACTTCGTCAACTGGGATTCAGTGACCTATCTTTGGCTTTCCATGATTTTATCAAATGGCGGGAATTATATGAATGAAGATGGAACCTTTGACTTTGCAACGCCGGAGGGAAAGGCGGCATTTGAAGAGCTGACTTCCTTGGTTCTTGATGAGCAAGTAACAGATTTATATGGGCTGACAGGTGGAGGAGAAGTGGAGGGTTATCAACAATTGTATACAGGTGAAGCCCTATTTGTGCCTAGAGGACCATGGTGTATTCCAGAAGGTGAGCAGACGTTTGAACTCACTTTTGGCAAAGACTTTTCCTATGTCGCCATGCCATGGACAGGATCTGAAATGAAATTTGCAGCGGAAACCGGATGGTCGCTCGCTATTAACAACAACAGTAAGCATCAACAAGAAGCCTTTGACTTTTTAAGCTATTTCTACAGCGATGAAGTTCTGCTTCAACATGACATCAATTGCGGTATGATTCCGCCCAAAAAATCTGTAGCTACCAGTGATGCTTATAAAGAAGGTATGCCTCACGTAGGTGTTTTGATTGACATCTTGGATAACGCTCAATATATAGGGCATGTAAACACAGACTTAGTGAAAGAAACAGTAAACGATGTCTTTGTTGATTATTGTTCAGGTGTCTATTCAAGTGTGGATGATGCATTGTTATCATTGAACCAAACATTGAATGCAGCGATTAGTAACTAGTTTTAACATAAATTCTTACGGTGTGCAGGATATTCCTGCATACCAAAAAAAGGGGAACCAAAATGAAAAGTAAGAAGTTTACCATGCTCATACTGATTCCGATGATTGTACATATGCTCATTTTCATGATTATTCCGATCTTTAGCGGAGGACTTATTTCTTTTATGGATTATAATCCTCTGAGAGAAGAAAATGGATTTGTAGGTCTGGAGCATTACACCGCTATGCTAGGAGACAAAGTTTACCTCAAGGCCTTTGCCAATACCCTTGTATTTGTAAGTGTTACGGTTGTGCTAAATATAGTCTTATCTTTGATCATCGCAACTTTGATTAGTCAGTTGCAGTCTAACAAGACAAGGAGCTTTTTTCGTGCAATCATCTTTTTGCCTTGCGTAGCACCTTTAGTTGCATCCAGTGTGGTGTTTAGACGCAGTATCTTCCCAACGAAAAGTGGTTTGTTAAACATGATTATACAATTTTTCGGCGGTGATGCTGTCAATTGGATTGGAGATGCAAACTTTTTGATGATTTCTGTTATCCTGTTTACCTTGTGGGCAGATATCGGGTACAATACGATTCTTTTCACTGCTGGTATGGACGGAATACCTCAAGATCTTTACCATGCCGGATCGATTGACGGAGCTGGACGTTGGAGAAAGTTCGTTAGCATCACTCTTCCACTTCTTGGAAGAACCTTTTCCTTTGTCTCCGTAATGACCCTGATATCCCACTTTCAAATGTTTGCTCAATTCAATGTAATTGCCTATATGGGTGGACCTCAGAATTCTGGGATCGTACTCACAAGCTATATTTACAAAGTAGCTTTTCAAAATAAGAACCTTAGCTATTCATCTGCCATTGCCATGTCTTTGTTTGTATTGATTCTGATTATTACACTGATACAGCAAAAAATCAACAAAATTGATTGGGAGTATTGATATGAAAAAACTAAATTCAGATTTTATATGCCGAGCCCTTTTTCTGCTGTTTTTAATAGCTATTTCACTAGTCGTCATTCTGCCCTACATATGGATGTTGTCCAATTCTTTCAAAAGTACAAAAGAGACTTTGATGGATGCAGCCCATATTTTTCCAAAGGCACCGACACTGAACGGCTATAAGCGAGTGCTGTTTGAATCACCCTTTTTTATGTGGCTTGGTAACTCAATGATGGTTACAATCACAAATACCCTTGCCATTTTGTTTACAAGTTCCTTGATCGGGTATGTCTTTTCCCGGTATGAATTCTGGAATAAAAAACTGCTGTTTACCATGATGCTTTCTACAATGATGGTACCGGCGCAGGCAACAATCATTCCGACCTTTATTTTAATTAATGCGGTTGGACTATTTAACTCACCTTGGGCTTTGATTATTCCTTCGGTATTCAGTGTATTTGGTATTTATCTATGTAAAGAGTTTATCGATGAAATCCCCAAAGAATTGTTAGAGAGTGCAGGCATTGATGGTGCGGGGGATTGGCAGATATTTTTTAAAATAGTGCTTCCTCAGATAAGACCTGCAATTGGAGCACTTGGAATCTTTACTTTTTTAGAGCACTGGAATGATTATTTGCGTCCTTTGATCTATTTAAATTCTTCAGAGAAAATGACATTGCCCCTAGCTATATCCTTTTTCTCCACCCAGCATTCCACAGACTTATCGGCCACCATGGCTGTATCTGCACTCATTATGATCCCTGTGACCATTGTTTTCCTATTATTCCAAAGGCAATTTGTGAAGGGAATATCCATGACAGGAATGAAATAAATTAGTAGAGTAAGGAGAAATGAATATGCCATTAGTAAGTTCATACCATTTGATACGAGAAGCAAGAAAACAAGGAAAGGCAATTCCTGCCTTCAATATACATAACTTAGAGATGATTCAGGCAGTCGTACAGGGAGCAGAGGAAATGAACTCACCGGTGATTATACAGACCACACCGGGAACCTTGACCCATGCTGGAATTGAGTATGTAGGTGTTATTGTCAAACAAGCTGCATTAGATGTGAGAATCCCTATCGCTTTGCATATGGATCACTGTCCGTCTTATGAAACCATTGTAAAATGCATTCGGAACGGGTATACATCGGTGATGATTGACGGTGCCCACCTGCCTTATGAAGAAAACGTTGCACTGGTAAAGCGAGTAGTTGAAATGGCCCATGCAGTAGGCATACAGGTAGAAGGTGAGATTGGGAAAATCGCAGGTGTAGAAGACGATATGTTTGTCAATGAGTTAGAAGCTCATCTAACGGATCCAGAAGAAGCAAGACAATTTGCCGAAGAAACAGGGGTTGATTCTCTTGCGGTTGCCATCGGAACAGCCCATGGCATGTATGAAGGAGAGCCTCATTTGGATTTTGCAAGGATTACAAAAATTGATTCCTTAGTGGAAATTCCTCTTGTGCTTCACGGAGCATCTGGTGTGCCGGACGAACAAGTAAGAAAAGCCATAGAGCTAGGCATGGCTAAAATCAACATTGCAACCGAGTTAAAAGACCCCATGGCGAAAGCGATTTGGCACTCCCTTTCGCATCCGAAAGAAAACGACCCAAGACATTATATGGGTGCGGGAAGAGAGGCAGTGAAACAAGTAGTCAAAGAAAAAATTCGGTTGTGCGATACCGTGAATTTTGCTGACTTTTTTAAAGGAAGGCAGTTATAATGATCATCGTCGTTTCACTAAACCCAGCGATTGATACCATGTATCTTATGGAGAACTTTGGAGCAGGAAAGGTTCAGAGGCCAGTAAAAGTTCTCCGAAGTGCTGGAGGAAAAGGAATGAATGTGGCAAGGGTTGCCACCTGCTTAGGTGAACAAGTTTGTTTGACTGGTTTGATCGGCGGAGCAAATGGCTCAAGTTTTGAAAAGATGGCAAGACAGTCTGGAATAAAAACCTGCCTCCTTCCGATAGAAGGAGAAACCCGCATATGTATCAACGTCGTGGACGGAAAAACTGGGGAGTGCACTGAAATTTTGGAAAAAGGCCCAACAGTACAAAAAAAGGAATATGACCTTTTTTTGGAACAGTATGATGCTTTATTGAAGGAAGCAACTGTCGTTGTCTTAAGTGGAAGTTTACCTAGGGGGCTGCCAGCGGATGCTTATCGAAGTCTCATTCGTATGGCGAAGCAGCAGAAGATAAGCGTTCTGCTAGATACCAGTGGTGAAGCATTACTAGAAGGAATCAAGGAAATTCCAACGGCAATTAAGCCAAATGAGGATGAGATGGCAGAGCTATTTCCAAAAGTTTCTGCAAATCCATCCAATCTTGGAAAAGAACTGTTGAATCTATATTGTCAAGGTATTCACTTCCCTATGGTCAGTATGGGTAAAGACGGTGTCTTAGTACCGATGGAAAAAGATATACTGCAATATTCTCTGCCACTCGACCAGGTCATCAATACGGTGGGATCTGGAGATGCCTTTATGGCAGGACTGGCAGTGGGAATTCATCGTGGGTATGAAGAACATGAGATTCTAACCTTAGCATGTGCGTGTGGTAGTGCCAACACCCAATTTCAAGAAACTGGCTATGTGGAACAAGAGCTGGTGAAGAAATTCAGAACACTTGTAGAGGTCAAGAAAGTCCTATAGATGCAGCGTATTATAAGGGTAAATTAATAAGGACTTGCAATTTATATCAGTTATGGTATTATTATATTGGTCATTACCAAAAAAAGTAACCATGATGAGGAGTAACCCATGTCAAAAGAAGTAATGCATCAGCAATTCTACCAAGAGCTACTTACTAAAATTAAATCGGGAGAATTCAAAAATGGGGAAAAGCTACCTGCAGAGAGAACTTTGTGTGATATGTACAACATTAGCCGCACTACGGTACGAGAAGCTCTTCGTAACTTAGAAATCGAAGGCTATGTCGTGCGTAAACAAGGCAGCGGAAGCTTTGTACAACTCAAATCCCTTGAACGCAAGTTAGAAAAGTTATATACCTTGCGCAATATGTTTCAAGAACAAGGAATTAAGCATGAGGTAAAGTTATTATCCTTTGAAATTATTAAAGGAGATAAAGGTATAGCTGAACATTTGAATTTGGAAGAGGGCGAGGATGTTATTTATATGGTTCGTCTTTTTTATGCAGCAGATGTTCCATACACCATCGAGTACACTTATTTGCCTCTGAAATTGTTTCCCCAACTTACCGTGGATATGGTTCATAACAATGGTTTATATAACACTCTAGAATCTATGGGACAAAAGCCTGATAGCGCCGTTGAGACCATTAAGGCAATACAAATAACTAGAAAAGAGAAAGAGCTTCTCAATCTTGGAGATGATATAGTAGCCATTGAAACTAAACGTATGACTTATTCTGTAACAGATTTAATTGAGTACACCAAAAATATCATACGTAATGATTATTTTGTATATACAGTAGACTTAACGAAATAAGATAAGGTGATTCATAAGAAGAGTAAAGTTACCCACTAGGCAATATGCCTAGTGGGATTTTTATTTTTTATGTCTTAATTTACGAGATTTTTTTGGCTTCAAATACTTAAAAACTCGTCATTCCCTTGAAAATGTAGGACGTCGGACTAGAGAAAAAATGAGTATTATTGTGCAATATGCGCAAGCAGCTTTCTAACTTGTATTGGATATAAATGTAATAATAGTCATATAAATCAAATTGTATCATATGATATAGTATGACGCGAACATACCTAATCCTATTTTAAAAAAGAAGTTTTAACTAATAATTTATCTCAAGTTGTCTGATGTTTAAAAGCTAAATAGGCTATAAAGGGGGGATGTGAAGAATGAAAGGGAAACAATCAGACACAAGAGGACTGGCGATGATGGTAGCAACAGAGGTGAAGAAAAGCATCATTAAATCGAATATGCAGCCTGGTACAAGGCTGCCTAGTGAAAGTGAATTGACTGAAACCTTTGGAATGAGCCGCTCAACAATTAGAGAAGCTATGAATCTGTTAAAGGCTGAAAACATTGTTGAGATAAGACGGGGAAAGGGTACTTTCGTAAGTTCTCATACGGGCATGACGAAAGATCCTCTTGGGCTTGACTTTATTAATCAGCCTGGACTTCTTGAGGCGCTCTTAGAGGCGAGGCTCTTAATTGAACCAGAGATCGCACTTATAGCAGTGCTGAGGGCAGAGGAAAAAGACATTGAAATACTAGAAGAAATTATTAATAAGATGAACAAATCGACGGACCACTCTGAAGAGTTTACTTTGCTGGATGTTGAGTTTCATTCTGCGGTAGCTCAGTGTACTCATAATGATGTACTGCACAAGGTTATTCCGATCATTTGCGAATCCATCAGAAAGGCCTATCCAGAAACAGTACACTCAAAAGGCAGTTTCGAGAGGGCACTTAAAAGTCATACTAATATTTTTTATGCTATAAGGTCACGGGATGTAATGAAGGCAAGATATGAAGTAGAAAAACATATCCGGCAAACACTGGATGATATAAAAATAATGGAGGGATTACATGAAAAAATTATTAGCGGTATTAGCAGTATTAGCTCTTAGTATTTCTTCTTTAACAGGATGCGGAGGCAGCACTAAAGAAGAAAGTGCCACGCCTAAGGAGACAGCAAATGCACCTGCAGAGAATAACAGCGCAGATACTAAAGATGCAAAAAGTGAAGAGGAAACCGCTTCAAAAGAGACCACACTTACATATTGGTACTGGGCAGACAACTCAGATTACTCAAATAAGATGCAGGAGATTGTAAAAGAATTCAATGAAACAAATAAATCAGGCATCACGATAAAAGCTGAAGAACAGCCTTGGGACGGCGGAGCTTACAGCCAAAATCTATTTACAGCTGCAATGGGCGGAGGGGGGCCTGATATAGCTACTTGGAAGCTTACAGCTACTCCTTTATTTACAGCAAATAATTTACTGGCAGAATTAGATGGCTATATTGAGAAATGGGCTGATAAAGACGATATCGACGCAAACCTTTATAACATTATGAAGCAGGCAGGAGGCTCAGACAAAACCTACGTCATGCCATGGAATACTCAAGTTTTATATGTATATTACCGTCCATCTATGTTTAAAGAGGTAGGGATTGAAGTACCAAAAACATACGAAGAGTTTTTGACGGCTTGCGAAAAGTTAACCAGAGATACTGATGGCGACGGGAAAATAGATGTATACGGCTTTGGTATGAGAGGAGCAAAGGGCGGACAGGAACCATGGGGAAGTTTCATTCATGGCAGAGGAGGCAGTTTTGAGGATTTTACTACTGATCAGGCTGTAAAAGGCATGGAAGACTTTATGAATCTATACAAAAAGGGTTATGTACCTCCAACAGCACCAGCAGATGGTTTTAATGAAATTATTGCAAACTTCAAATCAGGAAGAACAGCTATGACTATCCATCATACAGGTTCATCAGCAGGGATGGTAGAAACATTTGGTGAGGATGTAGCAGCTTTCCCATTCCCTAAAGGAGACGGCCAATGGACATCTATGGGAGATACAGAAAATGTTATTTTTGAAAAATGTAAAGACAAAGAGGCTGCCTTTGAGTTTGTATCCTATATGGCAGCAGGAAAGGGGCAGCAAGTTTGGTGTGAAACAACAGGTAACGTTCCAGTAAGCAAACGTGTTCAGGCTATGCCAGTTTTCCAAGATAATAAATTTATGAAAGCATCTATAGAAGGGGTTTCTTACGCAGGTATTCTCCCTATTCTTGACACAACAACAGAATGGGTAAGCACAATTTGGCCTAACACTATTTCACAGGCTCTCTCAGGAGAGATTACTGCAAAAGAGGCTATGGAAACCCTGCAAAAAGAACTCTACAAATAAAGATAGATTCTAAGTCTGGCATCAGCTGGTCAGCTTTGTGAAAAAGGGCTGGCTGGCATGCTGCTAGATAAAATCAAAAGATAAATATTTTTATTTACAATTATTGTAGAAGGAGGGACTTATGCGAAGCAGAAAGATCAATATAACGCCATATTTCTTGGTAGCACCTGCTTTTTTAATCATGCTAGGGGTAGTGTTTGTGCCAGTAGCTAAGGCAATATTAATGAGTTTTCAAAATTATGATTTAAGAAGGCCAAATAGCTTGAAATTTATAGGGATCGGAAACTTTATTGAAATCTTTCATGACCCCTTGTTTTGGGATGCTTTTGTACGCACACTGCTTTGGGTTGGATTTGGAGTAGGGCTGCAGTTCTTGTTTGGATTCATATTAGCTCTTATTTTAAATCAAAAGTTTAGTGGCCGCGGCATTGTGAGAGCAGTCAGCTTGATTCCTTGGTGCACCCCTGGAGTGCTCATTGGTCTTATGTGGAGATGGATTTATGACGGAAACTATGGTGTTTTAAATGATATTTTAATAAGGTTACATATTATTGATGAAAAGGTTCCTTTTTTAGCACAGACGAATACGGCATTTCCAAGCGTTATTGCAACGATTGTCTGGCAGGGAATACCGTTTTTTGCTCTTATGATTCTAGCTGGGCTTCAGGGAGTATCTCAAGAAATGTATGAGGCTGCAGACGTAGATGGGGCATCGAGATTTCAGAAGCTGTTTAAGATTACTGTGCCATCAATTAAGAATACTATTTTCATTACGCTGTTGCTGCGAATTATTTGGGTTGCCAACTCGGTAGACCTCATTATGAATATGACAGAAGGTGGACCTGCTTATTCTACACAGACACTTAGCATTTATATATTCAATAAAGCAAATGTCCTTAATATGGGGTATGCGGCAGCAATATCTCTTATATTGACCCTAATGCTTTCTTTGGCAGCTGTCCCTTATCTAAGGAAAAGATTTAAGGAGGAGAAGGTATGAGTAGGAATAAAGATACAATGGCAAGAAGAATTTTTAGTATTTATCTGCCCTTAAGCGCACTCATGCTGTTTTTGCTCTTTCCGTTTTACTGGACATTTATAACCTCGATAAAACCAGAGAGTGAACTTTATGGAAGCGTAGTCACATACTGGCCTCAGCATGCAACGTTTGCATCTTATATTAAGCTGTTTGGAGAGTTTAACTTCTTAAAGTCTATGACAAATAGCTTTGTAGTTGCTGCATCATCAACTGTTGTATCACTATTAGTTTCTATGCTGGCAGCCTATGCTTTCTCAAGATACCGTTTTAAAGGCAGAAAGCTGCTTATGATTATTTTTTTAACCAACAACATGTTTCCTACGGTTTTGTTATTAATACCTTTATACACCATCATGCGAAGCCTAAGTATTTTATATACACCTCTTGCACTAGTTCTTGCCTATACCACTTTTACAATTCCGTTTTCTGTGTGGCTTTTAAATGGCTATATGAACGACCTGCCACAGTCTTTAGAAGAGGCTGCTTTAATAGATGGAGCCAATAGATTTTATGCTTTTATTAAAATCGTTCTCCCAGTTCTAGTGCCTTGCCTTATTGCTACTGGGGTATACATCTTTATGACGGCTTGGAATGAGTATACCTTTGCTGTTATGTTTACAAACGAAAGCAATAGAACGATACCCGTAGCACTTAAGAATCTGATAGGACAGCTCGGCGTTCAGTGGGATCTATTAACTGCAGGGGGAATTATAACAATCATTCCAGTATGTGTGATGTTCTTCTTTGCACAAAGGAGACTCGTAGAAGGTTTAACGGCAGGAGCAGAAAAAGGTTAAACAAAGAAAATAACTTTATCTTATTTTTAATAAAAGACATCGAAAGGAATGGTACTTTAAATGAACACTATTAGTCTAGAAGAGAAAGCTAAACAGATTAGAGCAGATATTTTAAAAATGCTCTATACCTGTCAGTCTGGTCATCCAGGAGGATCTTTATCCTGCGTAGAAATGCTGATGGCCATCTATTATAAAACAGCAAATATTGATCCTAAGAACCCTAAGATGGAAACCCGTGACCGCATTGTACTTAGTAAAGGCCACGCAAGCCCCACGCTTTATGCAATCTTAGCCGATCTAGGATTCTTTCCAAGAGAAGACCTTTGGCACCTTCGTCAAATTGACAGCCATCTTCAAGGGCATCCAGATATGAATAAAACGCCAGGGGTAGATGTTAATACGGGTTCCTTAGGACAGGGCATATCTGTTGCTGTAGGAATGGCCTTGGCGGCAAAGCACAAAAAAGAAGATTATCAAATTTATGCCATCGTTGGAGATGGCGAAATTCAAGAAGGCCTTGTATGGGAGGCGGCGATGGCAGCAGCCCACTACAAACTGGATAATCTTATTGTAATGCTTGATCATAATGGGCTTCAGATTGATGGTTCCAATGACGAAGTTATGAGCCTTGGAGATATTTGTGAGAAATATAAAGCATTTGGGTTTGAATGTTATAAGGTAGATGGCCATGATATCGATGCAATCACCTATGCAATTAAGGCCCCTATCAGCGGAAAGCCTAAGTTTATCTGCTGTGAAACCCATAAAGGACATGGTGTATCTTTTATGTCAGACCAGTTTGGATGGCATGGAAAGGCACCTAGCAAAGAGGAGTATGAAAGAGCAGTAGCAGAATTGGGGGTAGAATTGTAATGGGTCAATCACTAAGAGTTGCTTATGGAGAAGCTTTAAGAGATTTAGGAGCAGAAAATGATAAAATTGTAGTTTTGGATGCTGATTTAGCTCATGCAACGATGACAAGTATATTTAAAGAAGCGTACCCGGATCGTTTCTATAATTTTGGCATAGCAGAGACAAATATGATGTGTGCAGCAGCAGGATTCTCACATTCTGGACTCATTCCATTTGTAAGCACCTTTGCACTATTTGGTGCTGGCCGTGCTTATGAGCAAATACGCAACTCAATCAGCTATGTGAATGCAAATGTTAAGCTATGCTTATCCCATTCAGGTCTTTGTGTGGGAGAGGACGGAGGAAGCCATCAGTCTATAGAAGACATTGCACTAATGCGTGTTTTACCTGGTATGACGATCTTTGTTCCCTGTGATCCAGCTGAAATGAAAAAAGCAGTAAGGGCAGCAAGTGAGATTAATGGCCCAGTCTATATCCGTGTAGCGCGCCCGATCTGTGAGGATATTACTACAGAAGATACGCCGTTTATCCCTGGAAAAGCAAATATTATAAGGGATGGAAAGGATGTATGTATTATTGCAGCGGGACTGATGATACCAGAGGCGATGCAGGCAGCTAGAGTCCTTGAAAAAGATGGTATAGATGCAGCTGTTGTGAACATGCATACCATTAAGCCTATTGACAGTGAATGTGTCCTTCAGATGGCAGCAAAGTGTAAGGCCATTGTCACAGCTGAAGAACATTCTATTATTGGAGGACTTGGATCTGCTGTAGCAGAAATACTTGCCGGCAAGTCAGATGTAAAGTTCTCAAGAGTTGGCGTTAATGACATGTTTGGTAAATCAGGCAAACCTCAGGATTTATTTAACGCTTATGGGCTTAATGCTGAAAACATTATCAATCACTGTAAGTCACTTTTAAGTAAGGAGATATAAAATGAAAATAGAGACCTATGCATTTAACGGTGAAGGCATGAATCGTGTGTTTGAAAATGAGAAATGGACTGTGGGTATTAAAAATTGGAAGCCAGCAAACGATATTACTGGAATTGACTGCCTAGAACGTCATAATTTGACGGATGAGTTATTTGTACTGCTGTCAGGTTCATGCACGCTGATCTTTGCGAACGAGACAGAGGATGGATTAGAATTTGGCCAAGTAAGCATGGAGCCAAACAAGGTTTATAATATTCCAGCAACACTTTGGCATAATACTATTACCTGCAAAGATACAAAAATGGTACTTATCGAAGATTCCTCTACAAGTATGGATAACAGCGACATATATCCTTTGAGTAGGGAAGAGTTAGAGACAGTAAAAAGTCTAGTATAATCATATGGCAACTATTAAACCGTACCGCTTATTTCAGGTACGGTTTAATCATTAATCTTGAGAAATACATTTCTTAGGACAAGCAAGCTGGCAAGCTCCACAGTCAACACAGGCAGATTTATTGATTAATATTATTTTATCGTTTCTCTGTGTTATACATCCAACGAGACATACTCTTTGACAAGTTCCACAAGCGGCGCAATCTGATTCATTAATTCTTCTAGGCATAGTTAGCTCCATCAATTTTGAAAATTATAGTGTTTGTTTACAAGAGGTAACTGTAATTTCTAATACTCTTGTTAAAAATGAGAATTTTTTTCTCATCATCTCAAAGTGTTCTCCCTCTTTTAAAAACTTAGCAGTTCCTTCAAGTAAAAATCCAGTTCCCATATATTTGTAGCCCATTACTTCTTTACTGCCAAGAGTTAATTTAACATTGCCATTAATATTAATGTTTTCTTCGGTTTTAAGCATAGCAGCTGCAGGAATTAAAATTTTATTCTCCTCCGCAATAACTAAATAGCTATTCCAGGTATTAGAAACATGAGCCTCATTATTTGCGCAAGTTACAATAGAAACAACACCCTCGTGATTTAGTACTTCCAAAAATTTTTCTATAAACATTTTTATTCCTCCTCGTATTATGGATATAAAATATCGTCGACATATATTGTCTACAATTATGATATGATGTTTTCAACTTATTGTCAATAGAAATGTTTTGCAAAAAAGTCGATATTGGATGTTGGTCGAGCATCTTGAATGAGAATAAATAATGGGCTATTATTAAGAGAAGACTGAAGGTATTAAAGGAGTATGAATAAATGAAGTTCTCAATAGGCGTAGAATATGCACTACATTGTTTGTTATATATGGTAAAGCTAGAAGAAGGTAAATCTGTAGGAATAAGAGATTTAGCGACATTTCAGGGCGTTTCAGAGACGTATTTATCAAAAGTATATGCTAGATTAAGTAAGTCAGGGATTATAAAATCTATACCAGGTGTAAAAGGTGGGTATACATTAGCTCGTAGTGCAGAAGAGATAACATTTTGGGACGTTGTTGAAGCAGTAGAAGGGAATGAATCATTCTTCCAATGTGCAGAAATTAGGCAAAATAATGTGCTATTAGATAAAGAGAATTTACCAGATACACATACAAAATGTCCTTGCCTAATTAAAGTCGTAATGCTTGAAGCAGAAAATGAAATGAAGAAATATCTAAATAACAAAACAATAGGATGGTTATATGATGAGGTATATAATAAAAAACTTCCTAAGGATATGGAAAAAGCTACTATAGAATGGTTTAATAATAACAGAAAGTAGTTAAGTCGATAGAGCCAGGATGATTTAATAAATAATTTTTAGGAGGAACTATATGAAAAGAGTTAAAATAGGAGTATTAGGAGTATCGGGGCATTTGCTAACTCGCATGATGCTTCCTTTTACTCAATCAAAAAGTGTAGAAGTTATTGCTTTAGCCTCAAGAAATCTTAAAAAAGCTGAACAGGCAGCTAAAGAGTGGGAGATTCCTAAGGCCTATGGCAGTTATGAAGCGTTACTGGAGGATACAGAGATTGAAGCTGTTTATATCCCGTTACCAAATCATATGCATTTGGAGTGGATAAAGAAATCAATTGATGCAGGTAAACATGTGTTATGTGAAAAACCATTAACATTAACTGCTGAGGAGACAAAAACTTTAATGTCGTATGCTCAAGGGAAAAACATTAAGGTCATGGAAGCCTTTATGTATCGTTTCCATCCAAAATGGCAAATGGTCCGCGAGCTTATGAAGGTAAACGGTATTGGCGAAATACATGCTGTCCATACAATGTTTGCTTATAGTAATAATGATCCAAAGAACATCAGGAACATTAAAGAGTACGGTGGAGGTGCATTGATGGATATCGGTTGCTATGCAATATCTTCAAGCAGATGGATTATGGGCAGAGAACCTCAAAAGGTAATGGGCATAGTCCATTACTCAGAGGCTACAGGTACAGATATTCTTTCATCGGGCATGCTTGATTATGGAAAAGCAAGAACGCTGTTTACGGTAGGAACCAGTTCTTATCCAGTACAAGAGGTAAAAGTTTATGGTTCGGGGGGGATGTTAGAAGTTACTATACCTTTCAATGACTTTTACGATATCCCAGCTCAAGTTAAAGTGGTTACAGGACTTGGAGAAAGGATTGTAGAATTCCCAAAAACCAATCAATATGGAGAACTCTTTAATAACTTTGCTAAAGCCGTTCGGGAAGATACAGAAGTTCCTATCTCTCTTCAAGATAGTTATTTGAACATGCGTATAATAGATCAGTTATTTGAATCAGGACGAACAGGGCAGTGGGAAACGATCTGAGGATAAAAAGAGAAGGGATTAGTGAGGGGAAATGGCTACAATAAAAGATGTGGCGGCTGCAGCAGGTGTTTCTATTGGGAGTGTTTCTAATGTAATCAATGGGAAGACTAATAACCAAGAATTAATAGATAAAGTAGAAACTGCAATTAAAGAGTTAGGATTTCGCCCAGATGCGAATGCAAGAAGCTTAAAAAATACGCAGACTAACATCATAGGTATTATTGTAAATAACATAGAAGAGCCGCGTATTCAGGTTATGATTGCTGCAATTGAAAAAGAACTTCGAACCAGCGGCTACAGCATCCTTATTAAAACAACTGACAACAATGCAATTCTGGAAAAAAAGCATATAGAGTATTTTGTTCAGCAGCGCGTGGACGGGGTTATTGTAAGTACTGCAGTTCAAAACAAAGATTGGCTCTATCAATTAAATGAAAATAACATTCCAGTAGTCTTCATGGATAAGAAAATTAATATGAAGAATAACATGAATGTTGTAACCATAAATTATAAAGATGCTCTTCAGAAATGCCTACTATGGTGCAGAAGCAATAATCATGAGAAGATCGGTTTTATTATGGAAAATGGGATTATGTTTGAGCAAGAATTAGAAGTGCTTCAGCATACTGATGAGGAGGAGATACTCTATAAGATTGTTGGAGATTATAGCAGTGAAAGTGGATTTAAGGCAGCTTATGAACTTCTTTATGAAAACTCGGAGATTACAGTACTTATTGTAAGCAGTTATATGATGGCACAGGGGGTAAAAAAAGCCATTGAGATATTAAGAGAAAGTGCTAACCGCCCCCTTTCACTTATTTGTATTAAAGCAGAAAACTGGATGGAAGATGATAATTCGTTTGATGGTGTTATTAATGTTTCTTATTATGAGATTGGAACAAAAGCAGCAAAACAGATTTTAGAAGCAGCTTTAATGGGGGGGCAGGAATATACCCAAATCAAAACAGTTGATGCTGTATTTAAGGTTGCCAATACGCCATTTTACGATGGAAAAGACTGTATCTCTGAGCATTCCAGTACGATCAATGTAGCTATCCTAGATGCGGAAGTGGCAAAAGTGCTGCCAATGCTTACAAAAGTATATGAAAAGGAAAAGGGTATTAAAGTGAATTTTATTGCACTTGAGTACCATGAGCTATGGAACTATATTGTAGAATGTGTAAATGGAAAAGATGCGTCCGTTGATATTTTTATGTTTGATTTAGTTTGGCTTGAAGATTTGGTAAAGATGTCAGGGCTTGAAGAAATAACTGAGCTGCAGAGTGAAAATGAAGAGTATTTTTCGGATATTATTAACGGAGCACTGGAAAATCACGGTGTTTATGATGGTAAGCTATATGGGCTGCCTTTTATGACAGGCACACAAATGCTTTTTTATCAAAAAGACTTGTTTGAAGATATAACTTTAAAAATACAATTTCAAAGAAAATATGGAATGGAACTTATGCTTCCTAGAACATGGGATGAGTTTAATTTAGTAGCAGAGTTTTTTACGAAAAGATTTAATGCTAATTCACCCATGCAGTATGGAACTTCACTCATTAATAAGGGAAACTTATACAACAGCATAGAGTTTCTCAATCGTTTATGGGCTTATGGAGGATCAGTCATTACAGACAATAGGATAACTATAAACAGTGACTATGCCCATATAGCACTAGATAGCTATAAGAAGAGCTATCAATATATGAATATGGGAGAATCTCATGAGAATTGGAGCAGTATTGCTTCTGATTTTAAAAACGGAAATACTGCAATGACCGTATTATATGACTCCTATGCTTTTGGCATTAACGATTCAATGGAGTCTAAAGTTGCTGGAAATGTAGGCAGCTGTATCATACCTGGGCAGTGTCCAGTTCTAGGTGGATGGAGTTTAGGCATTAACCATAACAGTAAAATAAAAAAGATAGCCGTAGACTATATGATGTGGGCTTGTGGAAGGAGAATTGCTAATCCTTTCGCTGTTCTTTCTGGGATTTCAAACCGTAAATCCTTTTATGTAGATAAGGAACTAGATGGATTGTATCCATGGAAAAGAGATATCTTAAAGAGTTATTCTAGAAGCAAAAAAAGAGAGATATTTAATAACACAAAGATTCTTGGCCTTAATATTAAGCTATATGATGAGATAATCGGATGGGAAATCGGGAAAGCGTTAACGGGCGAGCAGGATAATAAGAGCACTCTAGATAATATAGAGCGCAAACTGAATAACTTGAGAAAAGAAGGATAGAAAAAATCTATTATTTTTTGTACAAAAATACAAAAAAACTACTTGAAATATCTGAAAATTAGTGATAATATAAAAATGAAGTTATATGAAACGTTTCATGAAACAATATAAACTAAATATGTGAGAAGGGGTTGGGGTTATGAAAGCAAAAAATAAGAACCTTTTAGTTTGGGCTACTTGGATTGCAGCACTAGCACTTATTATTCAAGTTATTGATCAGTTTACGGGGACCAAAATGCCAATTGGTCATGCTGGGGCATGGGTTGCTTTTCAAGCATGGGCTGTGTATTTTCTTGGGGGATGTACACCAAAGGGTGGTTTAAAAGGGTTCATAGCTTATGCAGTTGGAATTACAACAGGAATTATCATATTTGAATTAGCCGGGGCTTTATCATTTTTAGGAGCTTTCTGGTGTGTACCTGTTGCTATTTTTATACCAGTTATACCTGTTATGTGTTTCGAGAGAATCAAAATATTAGATTATATACCAGCCATTTTCATTGGATGCGGTGCATTTTTTGGAATCATGAATTATGTACCGGAAGCAACTTATGCTTCAGCGGCTGTTTATGAATTATTCTACTGTGCGTTAGGTCTTATATTTGGCTGGATCGCAATTGCAGGAAAAGTCTGGATTGATAAGATGATTCCTCTAGAAGAAAAATCAGAAAAAGCAAATGCAGTTGGTGAAGCTTTAGCTAAATAAAAAATGATTAGTAAGTTATATTAATCACTATATATATGATAAAAAGGAGAAGGTGGATTATGGAAGAAGTAAAAAATATTGATTATCGTATTAACCCAGAACTCCCAAAACGCATGGATTTTCGCATTGGAGTTATTGGAGCTGGAGCAATTGTGAGAAACTGCCATTTAAAGGCTTATGAAGATGTTGGGTTTAATCCGTATGCCATTACATCACTTAGCCTTGAAGAAAGCGAGAATGTAGCTAAGCAGTATAACATTCCTCATGTTTATTCCAGTTGGAAAGAATTAATTGATGATGAAAATGTTGAGATTCTTGATATAGCCATTCCACCAGATAAACAGCTTGAAGTAGTACGCTATGCTGTAACAAAACCTTATATTAAAGGAATCTTATGCCAAAAACCATTAGCTATGAACTTAGAAGAAGCAAAAGATATTGTAAAGCTATGTAAAGAAGCAGGTGTTAAATTAGGCGTTAATTCCAATATGAGATATGACCAATCCATCAGGGCTTTAAAAACAGTTTTAGAGAAAGGCTATTTAGGTAAGCCGGTACTCGCAACGATCGATATGAGAGCTATTCCTCATTGGCAGACGTTCCTAGAAAGATATGATCATATCGAAATCTTAAATATGGGTATTCACCATGTAGATACTTTCCGCTATTTGTTTGGCGATCCAGAGAAGATCACAGCAGTGACCAGACATGACCCAAGAACTAAATTCAATCATATTGACGGTATTAGTCAGTATACCTTCCAGTACGCTGATGAAGTTATGGCTACCAGCTTAGATGATGTATGGGCATGGCAGGGAGAGGGTGTAGAAAAAGATATCTATATTAAATGGCGCGTAGAGGGCTTAGATGGTATGGCTCAGGGATATATTGGTTGGTGCTATGATGAAAGGACGCCAAGTAAGATGGAGTTTACCTGCAAGCAGTTCCCAAATCAGTGGATCCGTCCTGAGTGGGATTCTGTATGGTTCCCAGATGCCTTTAGAGGAACTATGGCACAGTTATTACGTGCAGTAGAAACAGATACTCAGCCAGAAATCAGCGGGGAAGACAATTTACATACGATGGCAGCTATTGATGCCTGCTACTTATCTATTAAAGAAGAAAGAACAGTAAAGTTCTCAGAAATTGATATTACCATATAAGAGTGATGACTTAATTAGATCATTCAATAAGTAATTGAAGTTATTATATATAATAAATTATATTAGAGGGGGCATTTTCATGATTTCAGTAGGTATTTTTACAGGATATTATCCTTACACATTAGCAGAGGTTATTGCAAAAGCAAAAGAACACGGTATGAGCTGTGTGCAGCTAGACTTAGACTTTAAAGATGTTGACTTATCACAAGGTAATATCACAAAAGAAAAAGCTAATATGGTAAGAGATGCATTTAGAGATGCCAACATTAATATCGTAAGTATCTCAGCTTATACGAACCTAGTACATCCAGATCCAGTTATTAGAGAAAAAAACATAGCACATGTTAAAGAAATCTTGAAATATGCAAGAGATTTCGGTACACCTTATGTAATAAGTGAAACAGGTACATACAATGTAGAAAGTGACTGGCTCTATGATCCTAAAAATGCTACGGAAGAAGCTTATCAGGAGTTTAAAGCAGTTGCGCTTGAGTTAGCACAATATGCTTATGAAAACAATGCAGTTTTCCTAGTTGAAAACTATGTAAATAACATCATTGGTTCAGTTGATCAAGTAGCACGCCTGTTCCGTGAGGTAAATCACCCAGGAATTGGACTTCTCTTAGATCCTACAAACTATTTTGGGGATGGTAATATTGATCATGTAGACGCTGAAATTGAAAAAATCTTTAATGTATTAGATGACAAAATCAAAGTTGCTCATGCAAAAGACTGCAAACGTGCAGTGGATACAGGTGAAAAACATGCAAGTATTGATGCAGCAGAACATAACAGCTTCAGAGGAGCAGGAGCAGTAGAGCTGCCAGCAGCGGGTCTTGGTGTATTAAACTACGATTTATACCTTAAAAAGTTATCCGAAAATCATCCTAATATCCCAATTATTATTGAGCATTTAGATGAAGAAGATATACCAAGAGCTAAAAAGTTCTTAGACGATAAATTAAAAACAGTTGGAGCTTAATTGATACAAATGGATGAAGGTCTAGGAAAGTATATATTTTCTAGGCCTTTTCTAGTTCTAGTTATTATAAAATATAAAACTTAATAGAGAAGGAGAATGCTTATGGACTCTAAAAGCAAAATTAAATTGGCGCTTGAACATAAAGCGGGGCCAGTTCCTTTTGATATGGGAGCTTTCCCTACAACGGGCATTCACGTCAGCGTGCTTGAGAAATTAAGAGAACATTATGGACTCGAAAAGAAACTCATTACTGTATTTGAACCCTACCAAATGCTAGGGCTTGTAGATGATGACTTAAGAGAAGCAACTGGTATAGATACAACAGCCCTATGGAACCAGTACACGATGTATGGTTTTAAAAATGAAAATTTTAGAGAGTGGATGACACCATGGGGACAAAAAGTATTGGTGGCAGAGAAGTTTGTAACAACAGAGGATGAAAATGATATTTATATTTATGCAGAAGGAGACAAAAACTTCCCGCCTGCTGCTAAAATGCCAAGGTCAAGCTTCTTTTTTGATGCGATCATTAGACAAAAAGATATTGATGATGATAACCTTAATGCTGAAGATAACCTAGAAGAATTTGGAGACATCTCTTCGTCAGATCTTAACTATTATAAAAAAATGGCAGAAGTATTCAGAGGTTCTAAATATTATATAGGAGCTAATCTTGGAGGTACAGCTATTGGAGATATTGCCTGTGTTCCTGGGCCTATGCTTAAAGACCCAAAAGGTATCAGAGATATTCAGGAGTGGTATATGTCTACAGCAATGCGTCAGGATTACCTGCATGAGATCTTTGATAAACAAGTGGATATTGCTTTAAGAAATTTAGAAAAGATTTACCAGGTGGCGGGAGATGTCATTGATGTAGCTTATATATGTGGCAATGATTTTGGAACTCAAAATGGGCCGTTTTGTTCAGCAGATACATTTAGAAATCTTTATGCGCCTTACTATAAGCGTATTAATGGATGGATTCATAAAAATACCCATTGGAAGACCTTTAAACATACTTGCGGCTCCATTATGCCGCTAATACCAGACTTTATTGATGCAGGATTTGACATCATAAATCCTGTGCAGTGGACTGCAAAGGACATGGATCCAAGAACATTAAAAAGCCAGTTTGGCAAAGATATTACATTCTGGGGAGCAGGTGTCAATACTCAAAGAACATTACCGTTTGGCACACCAGAAGAAGTTAGAAAAGAAGTACTGGAGGTATGCGAAATCTTCTCTAAAGATGGAGGATTTGTCTTTAACACCATACATAATATTGTGGCAAAAACACCAGTCGAAAATGTCATTGCGATGATTGAAGCAGTGAGGGATTTTAATAAACAATAAAAGGTATAAAGAATAAAAGTGAGAGAAGACAGCTACATTAATGAGCTGTCTTCTCTCACTTTTATTCTTTATGGGACAATACTACTGCGAATGGATAGGTCATTTAGAAGAAATCAATTAATAGTAATTATATCCATAGCTATAGTAAGGATAATTGTATGTGTATCCTCCACATCCACATCCAGAGCAGCCACATCCATATCCACTATATCCTCCGTATCCACCATAATAAGGATAACCATATCCAGAATAGCAACAGCCATATCCGCTATAATAAGGGTATCCACATCCATATCCGTATCCATATCCATATCTATACATACTAATCCCTCCTTTCAGTGATATTGTATAATATTCTAAAATTGGGATAAGTGTGACAAGTATTTTCTATCTGCAGTGGCTGAAAAGTATAGTGAAACGGCTAACTCTGTAGATGGGTTTATTAATGAATTTGGTGCTATCTTTGGGCAGATACTGGAATCTGTGCAGGATACTATAATAAGACCTATCGAGATAAGTATTTTTCGATAGGGTTTTATGTTTCGCTCAAAAGAATATTGGGAGAATTACGTAGTGCTTTTGCGATATGCCCTGGGAGTAACCCCAGTATATTGTTTGAAAATACGCGAGAAATAATTATAGTCAGGGATACCTACCGCATAGGCTATCTTTTAAAGGGGATAGTTTTTGCCTTTTTGAAAATAAAAACAAAAATAAAAATTAACAAAATATTATAATAAAAACTGTGAAAAACAGAAAATTTGTTAAAAAAATATAATAAACTGTTTACAAGAATTAAAAGTATTGTTAAGATATCACATGTAGGCGGTTACACAAATTGTAAGTAGGGGATAATATGAATATTGATGATATTGCTAAGCTAATTGGAGTTTCTAATGCAACAGTGTCAAGAGCAATAAATAATTCAGGATATGTAAAGGAAGAGACCAGACGAAAAATATTTGAGGTCATAGAAAAACATCAGTATGTACCGAATGCTGTTGCAAGAAGTTTAAGTACAAGGGATACTTTAAGTATAGGTGTGATTATTCCAGATATCGAAAATGAATTTTTTTCTAGTATCATCAGCGGCATCAGTGAAGTGGCCGAGCAGAATCATTACAACATACATTTCTTAGGAAGTAATGAAACACTCGGCATAGAACACGCTTTTTTGGATACCGTTCAAGGACAACGTTTGAGCGGAGTTATTATCACTCCTATTTCAGAAGTGGACCCGATAACAAAAGCACGGCTGATTCATTTAGAAAAGAGTGGCATTCCAGTTGTTTTGGTTGACCGTGATATTGATGACGCAATCTTTGAAGGGGTATTTGTTGATAATATAGCAGGCGCCTATGATGGGGTTAATGAACTGATTAAAGCAGGTCATAGGAAGATTGCTATCATCAAAGGCCCAGAAACTTCAAAACCAGGTAAAGAACGTCTTATAGGGTATAAGAAGGCGTTAGAAGAAGCGAATATTGATTTGAGCTGTGAATATATGGTGCCAGGAAACTTCAAGATTATGCATTCCTATAAGGGAACAGAAGTGCTTTTAAATTTATCTGATCCCCCTACAGCCATATTTGCGTGTAGCAATATGACAACATTAGGATGTTTAAAATATTTGACAGAGAAAAAGATCAAGTTAGGAAAAGATATTTCCTTAATTGGATTTGATGATATTGAAATTTTGAAGTTAATTGATTATAAAATCTCAGTAATTGACAGAGATGCAAAACAGCAAGGGCGAGAAGCAATGCGTCTAATGCTGGAGCGTCTGAAGAATAAAGGAGAAAAGAAGCATACAAGGTTTAATGTACCGTACCAGGTGATACTACGAGGATCAGAAAGATTAGATAGATAGCAGCTTATGGCAGCTATTTATTTTACCTAATGTGTAAGCGCTTACACATTTTTAGCCTAATATGTAAGCGCTTACATATTAACGATAAACATGAGTTTTAATTACAAAAAATAATGGAAGAGAAAAGAGGAGAAGGAAATGAATGTTGCAAAAATAATTGATCACACTGTGTTAAAAGCAGATGCTACAGCTGAAACAATCAAACAATACTGTGAAGAGGCTAAACAACATGGATTTGCATCTGTCTGTGTTAACACTTGTCATGTTCCACTAGTATCACAAAGGCTAAAAGGAACCGATGTTAAGACCTGTTGTGTAGTAGGATTTCCGCTAGGGGCTATGCTGACTTCGGTAAAGGCATTTGAAGCATCAGAGGCAGTAAAAAGAGGGGCCGAGGAGGTTGACATGGTTATCAATATTGGTGCTATGAAAGATAAAAACTACAACTTAGTTTTTGAAGATATTAAAGCAGTTGTAGATGCATCTAAACCTGCTATTACTAAAGTCATTATCGAAACATGCCTTTTGACAGATGAAGAAAAAGTGAAAGCCTGTGAGCTCTCAGTAGAGGCTGGGGCAGAATTTGTTAAGACATCTACTGGATTTAGCACAGGCGGAGCGACACCCGAAGATGTTGCATTAATGAGAAAGACAGTTGGAGATAGGGCGAAGGTAAAGGCTAGCGGAGGGGTCCGTACGCCAGAAGATGTTAAGACTTTAGTTCACGCAGGAGCTGACAGAATCGGCGCTGGTAATGGCGTAGCACTCATTTAGATAATTAAGGAGATTATAGATATGGACATTAAGGCAGTCTATGAGGTGTTATATCGAAATGTAATAGAGGAGCACAGCCAAGTTTTTGAGGCTCAAAATCTTGAAGACATAGAAAAGTTGATGACAGCTATTATGAATGCCAAAAGAGTTTTTATAGTAGGTGCAGGACGTGAAGGGATTGCAGCAAGAAGCTTTGCAATGAGGGTAATGCATCTAGGTAAAGAAACACACTGGCTGTGGGATGATACGGCACCAGGCATGAGGGCAGGAGATTTATTTATTGCAGTAAATGGTTCCGGAAAGATTGGTCACATAGACTATCTGCTTGATCGGGCCCATTTAACAGGAACAGAGATTGCAGTAGTTACTGGGGCACCATCGGAACGTACGCCTTCTATGGCAGATATAACTGTATTTGTTCCTGCATGTGTTTACAAAGGGACTGATAAAAGAGTTGTGAATTCAACACAGCCGATGGGGAATTTATTCGAGCAGCACTTATTTCTGCTGTTTGACATTATTGTCATGATGCTGGAAAAAGAGATGAACTTATCACATGATCAGATGGAAGCAAGGCATAGGAACATTGAGTAGGGGGAAAAAGGATGAACAGTAAAATTACTGTGTTTGGCAGTTTTGTTGTAGATTTGATGGGCAGGTCACCGCACCTGCCTGTGCCAGGAGAGACCGTAAAAGGTTCTATTTTCAAAATGGGAGCAGGAGGCAAAGGTTTTAACCAAGCGGTAGCAGCACATAAGGCTGGAGCAGATGTAACAATGATTACGAAGCTTGGAAGGGATACTTTTGCAAATGTAGCATTAGACACTATGAAAGAGCTGGGGATGGATACTGGTCATTTGTTTTATAACGAAACAGAAGGGACAGGTATTGCCCTTATTATCGTAGATGAAAATACAAGTCAGAATGAAATCGTAGTTGTATCGGGGTCATGTAATACCATTACGAAAGAGGATATCAAGACCGTAGAAGATGTTATCAAGGCATCTAAGTATGTTCTATTGCAGTTTGAAGTAAATGCAGATGCTAATGAAAGAGTTATTAACTTTGCCCATGAAAATGGTGTAAAGGTTGTTCTTAATACAGCACCTGTTCAGCCGATTGAAGATTCTTTATTAGCTAAGGTTGATATTGTAACTCCAAATGAGGTTGAGGCTGAGGCACTGACGGGCATTTGTGTAGACAGCTTAGAAGCCGCAAAGAAAGCAGCAAAGGTATTTTTTGATAAAGGGGTTAAAGAAGTAGTTATCACACTAGGCTCTAGAGGAGTCTTCATTTCTTCAAATGGAAGAGAAGAAATTGTTCCTTCTTTTAAAGTAGATGCCATTGATACAACTGGGGCAGGAGACGCGTTTAATGGAGGATTTTTAGCAGCTTTAGCAGAGGGCAAAGATGTATGGGAAGCTGCAAGGTTTGCCAGTGCACTCGCAGCATTATCGGTTCAGCGCCTTGGGACAACACCGGCTATGCCGACACGAGAAGAAATTGATCAGTTTTTAAAAGAACACAGCGCTTAAGAAATCATAATACATTTCTTAACTATAAGCGAATAAAGGAAAGGAGGTGCAAGAAAATGTTAAAAGGAATTCCAAAAGTTATTAATCCGGATTTGCTTAAGGCTCTGGCAGATATGGGACATGGAGATTTAATTGTTATTGCAGATGATTTTTATCCAGCTGTATCAATGGCCCAAAATGGTATCACTATTAATGCAGATGGAATCTCAGCAGCAGAAATGCTGGACGCAGTCTTACAGTTGATGCCGCTGGATGTAGAATATACAGAGCATCCTGTTCTCATTATGGAGATGTCACCAGAATTAAAAGAAAAAATGGAAAGGCCAGCTGTATGGGATGATTTTATTGCAGCAGTTGAGAAAAATGAGCATAAGGGGAAAGAATGTGTTGGCTTTATAGAAAGATACGATTTTTATGAAAAAGCAAAGACAGCATTTGTAACTGTATCAACAGGGGAAAGACAACCTTATGGTTGTGTGATTTTACAAAAGGGTGTTATGTAGCAGAAAAAAGGTAAAGTATTCATTCTTGGGAGGGAAAAATATGAAAAAGAGATTATTATCAATGGTTTTAGTATTTGCAATGGTAGCAAGTTTAACTGTAGGCTGCGGCTCATCAGGAAAAACTAAAAGCACTTCTGCTGAAGGGGAAAAAACAGAAGCAGCCGCAAAAAAAGACGGCGATGCAGCAAGTGGAGAAAATAAAGAAGGTGAGAATTGGAAAATTGCGGTAGTTGTTAAGGATTTATCTAATGGCTGGTTTGCGCGAATGGAGACTGGTATTACTAAATTTGCAAAAGATACAGGACTTAATGCCTATATGAAAGGCCCTTCAGCCACAGATGCAGCGCAGCAGGTTCAAGTTATCCAAGATGTTATTTCTCAAGATATCGATGCACTATGTGTTGTACCAGTTGACCCAGCTGCCTGTGAGCCAGTTTTGAAAGAAGCCAGAGATAAAGGCATAGTTGTTATTACGCATGAAGGGTCTACAGTTGAAAATTGTGACTATGATCTAGAAGCATTCAACAACGCAGGGTACGGCGGATTCATCATGGATAAGTTAGCAGAAGCAATGGGTGAAGAAGGGGTTTATACAACTATGGTTGCTCATTTAACAAATGCTTCTCAGAATGAATGGGCAGATGGAGCAGTAGCTTGCCAAAAAGAAAAATATTCAAAATTAACATTACTTGAGGGTTTAAAACGTGTTGAATCTGAAAACAACTCTGAAAAAGCTTATGAAGTGGCAAAAGAAGTATTAAAGAAATACTCAGATGTTAAAGGGTTTGTAGGAACGTCTTCAATGGATACGCCAGGTATCGCACGTGCAATTAATGAATTAGGATTAAAAGACAAAGTATTTGTAGTTGGAACGGGTATGCCTAATGAATGTCGTCAATTAATCAAAAATGGCTCGCTGTCTTATATCACATTATGGGATCCAGCTGAAGCAGGATATGCAATGTGTGTCATGGCTCGTATGGTATTAGAAGGACAGAAAATTGAAGAAGGAACAAACTTAGGATTGGATTCTTATAAGAGCTTAGTAGTAGATCCAAGCAATCCTAAAGTGCTTATGGGAGCTGGCTGGATTTCTATTAATAAAGATAATGTTGATGAATACGACTTCTAAGCAGCATTAAAGTAAGTCGGTCAGTACATAGAAATGCAGAGTGTCACCGCATTAGGGGCTATACGTATACGGTGATACTCTCTTACATAAATCAAGGCACAGGGATCACCATGAGAATAGATTTGGCTAATTGCATATAGTCGAATTTCAGGAGGAATAAGTATGTCTGATAGCATTATTAAGGTAACGAATGTTAAGAAGTATTTTGGTGGTGTTAAGGCGCTGGATGGTGTAGATTTAGAGATTAAAAAAGGAGAAATACATTGTCTGGCTGGTGAAAATGGTTGTGGGAAATCTACGATTATTAATGTAATCTCAGGGTTTTATACTCCCGATACCGGGAAGATTGAGATTGATGGGGTAGAACATGCAAAGTTAACGCCAAAGCAAGCCATCGCAAGCGGAATACAGGTTATTTATCAGGATCTATCCGTATTTCCAAATTTAACAGTTATGGAAAACTTGGCACTCAACATGGAACTTGCAGATGGCAAGAAATTTGTTAGTAAAAAAAGAATGCGTGAGATTGCAAAAGAAGCAATATTAAAGATTAATTTTGATATTGATTTGGATGAACTAGTAGAAAATCTTACAGTGGCAGATAAGCAGCTCATAGCTATAAGCAGGGCACTGCTCAATAATGCAAAGCTAATCATCATGGATGAGCCTACAACGGCAATTACTCAAAAGGAAGTAAAATCGCTGTTCAAGGTTATTAAAAAATTACAGGCACAGAATATATCAATCTTGTTTGTATCACATAAGTTAGATGAAGTATTCGAGATTGCAGAAAGATTTACTGTTTTTAGAAATGGTAAAAATGTTGCTTCCGGTGACACGAAAGAGCTCGATCAAAATAAGTTCACCTATTACATGACTGGTCGTGAAATTAAAGAAGAACCTTATGCTTACATAGAAAAAGAAAATAGTAAAACGATATTGAAAGTTAAGCATTTAAGTCTGAAAAATGGTTTTGAAGATATTAGTTTCTCAGTGAAAGAAGGCGAAATCTTAGGTATCACAGGGCTTCTAGGATCAGGCCGTACAGAACTGGTAGAGACTATTTTTGGATATAATAAAGCAGATTCCGGCGAGATTTACATTGAAGGTAAGAAGGCTGTTATTAATAAAGTAAAAGATGGCATTAATTATGGGATTGGATACATTCCCCCTGAACGTATTAAAGAGGCATTATTCTTATCTCAGCCTATTGCAGATAATATTTCTATTACAAGGTGGGATGATTTCTCCAATAAACTTGGCGTTATTGATGAGAAAAAGGTTAATGAGTCTGTAGATGAGTGGGTAAATAACTTATCAATTAAGATAGGCAGCAGCAGTGACCCCGTTCGTACACTTTCAGGTGGAAATCAGCAGAAATGTGTGCTTGCAAAATGGCTCTCTTTAGACCTCAAGGTGCTTATTTTAAATGGTCCGACTGTAGGGGTGGATATTGGAGCAAAGTTTGATATATATAAGCTGATTAAGGAGCTGGCAGCAAAAGGACTTGCTGTTATCATTATCTCAGATGATTTATCAGAGGTGCTGACAAATTGTAATCGTGTATTAGTTATGAGACGTGGCAAGATTGTTGTTGAAACACTGCCTAATGAGGTAGATGCATCAAAATTAGCCGCGTTAGTCATTGCAGATTAGGGGGTGCTAGAATGAATACGAAAAGAATCTTACATAGTACAGAATTTTATATAGCTATTATTGCAGCTCTCTTTTGTATGATTGTTCAAATAAAAAGCGGGCAGTTTTTTACAGGAAACAACATTGTAGACTTACTGCGTTCTTTCACAATACCGGCAATGTTCTGCCTGGGTGAAATGATGATTTTAATTTCAGGAAATACGGATGTATCATTTCCGGCAATTGCATCCGTTTCTATGTATGTTGTTTGTACTGTATTCGATGGAGTGTTTACAAATCCACTAATGTTTTTCTTAATGGCAATGCTGATTGGTTTAGCGTTAGGAGCTATTAATGGCATTATTATTGCCTATTTCAAGTTTCCGGCACTAATTGTAACGCTGGGCACAAGCAGTTTGTGTTTTGGGATTATGCAGGGCGTCTTTAATTCAAAAGAAGAACCACTAGGTGAAGTATTGTATCGTGTTGGAGAGATGAAGCTTTTTTCAGTTACAAATCCTCAGTCGGGACTGACTTCTGATATGCCCGTCTTAGTATTAGCTATGGCAGCGCTGTTTGTTTTAGGATGGTTTATCCTAAATAAGACAATGCTAGGGCGAGGTATTTATGCAATCGGAGGAGATGCCATTGCGGCTGAACGAGCAGGGTTCAATGTTTTTGCTACACAGATGTTTATTTATTGTTTCTCAGGCTGTATGGCAGGTATGATTGGTGTAATGAGAGCAACAATGATGCTTGCGGTGCATCCTAACAATCTCGAGGGTATGGAAATGACAGTTATCGCAGCTTGCGTACTTGGTGGTGTGAGGATCACAGGCGGCAAGGGTACTGTTATTGGCGCTATTTTAGGAATGGTCTTAATGACTGTCATTTCTAACAGTTTGATTCTTCTTGGTATTTCAACGCAATGGCAGAAGGTGTTTACGGGCATTATTATTATTATTGGTACTGCTGTTTCTGCCATTCAGACTAAGAAAAACGAAAAGAAGCTGGCTGTTAAAATGGCTGCGGCATAGGGAGGTGTAAGCGTGGGAACAACAAATATTAAGATAAAGGATTTTCTAAACGGAGACAAAAACATGACCAGGTTACTCATTGTGTTTGCAGCAGTGTTTGCTCTATGTAGTCTTACGAAAGGCAGCATGTTTTTATCAACATCAAACTTCCAGTCTATGGGTAAACAATTTCCGGAATTCGGCCTCTTGTCTATTGGCATGGCATTAGCTTTATTTACGGGAGGAATCGACCTTAGTATTGTATATATTGCAACATTGAGCTCTGTCATTATTGCAAGACTGCTGCCTTTGATGGTGACAGAAACTGCCACAGACGGGACAGCTTATATGATGGTCATTGTTTGTTTTATCCTTGCAATTGCTGTTGGGATTATTTGTGGCATGCTTAATGGTTTTATCATATCCAAAGTCGGCATTCCTCCGATTTTAGCAACATTAGGTACACAGGCATTATTCCAGGGATTTGCTATCGTTATTACGGGAGGCAGTACTATCTCAGGTTTCCCAATACAGCTTTCAACTATGGTTAATAAATTAGTCTTTGGCATTCCAGTGACAGTTATTGTGTTTATTATTTGTGCAATTGTTGTGGGTTTTATCTTGGCTAGGACAACTTTGGGCAGACAGCTGCGTATGTTGGGAACGAATCCAAAGGCTACGGAGTATACGGGCCTTAATAATGTCAAATTAACAATGACTTCCTATATGATGTCGGGCATCTTAGCATCTATAGCCGGTATTATCATGATTGGAAGATTTAATTCAGCAAAGGCTGATTATGGTGCTTCGTACACGATGCAGGCTATTTTGATTGCCGTTATGGGGGGAATAGACCCTAATGGCGGTAAAGGAAATATCCAGGGAGTAGCTATTGCTATTATTATTATTCAAATGGTAAGCAGTTGGCTCAATATGTTTGAAAATGTTTCAAACTTCTATCGCCAGATTATCTGGGGTGGGTTACTCATATTTATTCTAATCTTTAATTATGTTATCAACGTTAGAGAAAAGAAAGCCGCTATGAAAAAATAGTGTAATAAATTTTGTGTACGATCTTAGCTTATTAGCGCATAACCTAATCAACACTCCAAAAGGATGGTGGTTAAGTTATGCGCTTTTTGATTTATTCTTAAATATCTTGCAAGTTTCTAATATATAGTCGGCATATAATAACAAGAATGGTAAAAGGTGACATTAACTCTTATGAAAAGTAGATAATTGTCGAAACAAATACTATGATGGTTATAACAGAGTGAACCACTATAAAGATGAATCTTTAGCCATAGAGAGTGAAGTAGAAAACTCAATTAAAAATGTAAATATACTAAACAGCAGCCTGGCAGAAATGTCAGCTACATCACAAGAAATTGAAAGGGCAGTGCAAGCTCTTGCAGATAGAACATTGCAAGATGCAATGGTGGCGGCAGAGATAAATAGAAGAGCAGAAGAGATAAAGCAAAATATACATATTGCTCAGAAGAAAGGTCATGAAGTATTTTTTAATACGAAAGAACAACTTGAGAAGGCAATACAGGAATCCAAAGTTGTTGAGCAGATTATTATTTTTTCTGAATCCATTATGCAAATTACACAGCAAACAAATTTACTAGCTTTAAATGCAGCTATTGAAGCAGCAAGAGTCGGAGAATCAGGAAGAGGTTTCTCGGTGGTTGCTGATGAAATCAGAAAACTTGCAGAGCAGTCAAAGGATACAGTTCTTAAAATACAAGATGTTACGGTTAAAGTAACAAGCTCAGTTGATAATCTTTTAAATCATTCTAATAACTTACTAAACTTTATGTCTACAGATGTAGAAAATGATTACAAGGTAATGCTTAAGGTGGCTGAAAAATACAGTGAGGATGCGAGCTTCGTAGATGGCCTTGTTAATGAATTTAGTACAACCTCTGGGCAGATACTAGAATCTGTACAGAATATTATCGAAACGATTGATGGGATGGCTGTAGCTGCCAATGAAGGAGCAATAGGAACTACTAATATAGCTAATAAGACTTCTGAAGAAAGTGCTAAATCAAGTGAAGTTTTAGAACAGGTTTTAAAATCAAGGGAAAGCGCAAACAAGCTTAAGGTAGAATAAAAACGCAAAGATATAATAAGACCTATCGAGATAAGTATTTCGATAGGTCTTTATGTTTCACTTAAAAAGAATATCGGGTGGATTATGTAGTGCTTTTGCGATATGCCCTAGGAGTAACCCCAATATACTGTTTGAAAATACGCGAAAAATAATTATAGTCAGGGATACCTACCGCATAGGCAATGGCTGCTATGGAGTTGTCTGTTTCGTCTAATAGACATTTTGCTTTTTCCAGCCGCTTGCAACGAATCATTTCTGTAACGCTAAGATTGAAATTAGCTCTGACAGTTTGGCAAAGAAGGGTTCGGCCTATACCTAAATCATGGGCAATACTTTCTAAAGTCATTGGCTCTTCCAGGTGACTGGAGATATAGCTTTCAATTTGATAAGTAAGGGGTTCTCTTTGTATCTTAATCAGCTTATCTAACCATATATAAGATGAACAAACCTGCATGATTCTTGTAGTAGCTTGAATCTTAGCAGGAGATAGACGAGGAAGCTTAGTAAAGGCCTCTTTGAGTTTTGGGAGATCTACGTTTAAATTCTTACAGCAAGACAACGTCTTTTCCCATTGTTCTTCTAAGGGGCTGTCATAGAGCATTTGCCCTATCATAATATAACCAATAATCATGTTGTTTTCGCGGATAGGAGCAACAGCCTCTACAAGTCCTGCATGACAGGAATAAAGATAGATGCCATTAGCACTTTTTGCTTTTTTATAAGCCTCTGAGTCACAAGATCTGCAAAGCAGATCTCCCTGAGAGTGGGTGCGAATAAGCTTGCAAAAATCACAGTGTTTGGATGGAAAGGCTTGTATCTCATTGGAGTTAATATCATAGATGCCAATGCGAAGTCCAGTTATTTCATGATAATCTGTTAAGATAGCAGTTAACTTATCTGTATCAAATATAATTCTCATAGTCTCCTCTTTTGATTAGCAAAGTTTGCGAACAATAATGCTAAAACGTGTATTGTTTTAACTATTATTATAGCAGCAGGAGGTCTAAAATTAAAGTTATAAAAAGTGATAAAGAGGAGGAATTTAGATGACTAGAAAAGAGAGGGTTATAAAAGCACTTCAGCATGAAGAAACCGATAAGGTACCTTATTTTTGTGAGTTCACTGATCAAGCGAGAGAAAATATGGAAGCGTATTTTGGAACAAGCTCATTTGAAAAAGACTGGGGGTTGCATTTACATTATACCCAATATTGGGGATGGCCTACAGAAGTTCAGGATCAGCCTGAACATTTTAAGGATGAATTCGGAGCTGTATGGAATAGGTCTGGTGCAGATAAAGATATAGGGGTTATAGATCACCCACTTATCCTAGATCTAGAAGATTATCATTATGAATTTCCAGAAGTTAACGAAAAGAGACTTCGAAAGGAATACGAGGAACTTATAGCTACTAAGGAAGATAAGTTTACTATAGCTGGTATTGGATTTAGTATGTTTGAACGCTCTTGGAGTTTAATGGGTATGGAGAATGTTTTAATGAATATGATCATGTGTCCTGATGAACTCGAAAACCTTTATGATAGGATTTGTGATTATAACTTAAAAATTATTGACATTATCCTAGAATATGATGTTGATGGAGTTTATTTTGGAGACGACTGGGGACAGCAAAAAGGTCTTATTATGGGGCCAGCCCATTGGAGAAGGTTTATTAAGCCTCGCATGAAACGTATGTATGACAGAGTAAAATCAAAGGGGAAATATGTTGTGCAGCATTCATGCGGAGATCTACATGAGATATTTCCAGACCTTATAGAGATTGGTCTAGATTGCTATCAAACCTTTCAGCCTGAAATTTATGATATTACCTCCATTAAAAAGCAATATGGAAAGAATTTAACCATTTGGGGAGGAATATCAACACAACAATTACTGCCTTATGCCACACCTGATAAAGTTAAAGAAGAAACGCTTCGTATCATGGAAATCATGAGCCAGGGAGGAGGATACATCGCTGCTCCTACTCATGCTGTGCCATTTGATGTTCCGCCTCAAAATATTGAAGCTATGATGGAAGTGTTCATAAATCAAAAACATTAATAAACGGCCCTCATCTTAATTTAAGATGAGGGCTTATTGTCCCTAAATTCATTTGGGTTGACTCCTACATATTTTTTGAAGAGCATATAGAAGCTCTGGGGATTGTTAAAGCCTATTTTATACACAATTTCATTAATGCGGTCATTAGTATTACGGAGTAATTCTTTTGCTCTTTCAATTCTTAAGTTTCGAATATATTCATTTACACTCTGCCCTGCTTCTTCCTTAAAAATGCGTGCCAGATACACCTTATGAATATCAAATTCATCTGCAATATTATCTAAACTAATATCCTTATTATAATTTTTATGAATGTAATTAATAATGCGGCGTATGCGCAGACTGTAAAAAGTACACTCTTTTTGCTCTATTGCAGACACAAGTGCTGTAAATTTTATTATAAACCATGCACACATATCATCTAAAGTTTCTAACTTATCTAGTATTGTAAGAGCGATAGTGTCGGTGTCGAATATAGTTTTGAAGTCGATAGTTTCTTCTTGACAGCTTGTAGTAAGCAGACCAAATAGTATAGAGTTAATGTGCTGCAAATAATTATACTGCAGCATACCCTGAAGTTCTTTCTTATATAAATGACTAATCTCATGTTTTAAGATAGGTAGATTTTTATCCTTTAATGCAGACTTGATACTAACTATACGCTTGTTTAATAAATCAGCTTGAATTATACGTGAATTATTTTGCAGTGCATCATAGTAGAGTATTTTTCCAGTCCCTAGGAAAGTGCGATAGCTCAGTGCCTGTTTGGCCTGAGTAAAAACACGCCTTATTTGTAGAAGGTCTTTGCTGTTTTGACTTATACCGATACTTACTTGGCTACCGATTATTTGCTCGAACACTAGGCGAATACATTTAACGATTTCAAAGCGTTTATTCATCATATCAAACTCACTGGCAGACACCGGAAGATATGAGAGTACTGCAAATAGATTATTTTTGATGTGACAGATGGTGCCTCCATAATGACATCCAAGAACAGAAGAAATATGATTTTGAACCTCATTAAGCAAATCAGAGGAGAAAAAGTCTCTTTCTTCTGGCTTTATTATACAGCAAAAATAGTCATAATTAGTCTTAGTTATGTATTCTTTAAATATCTCAGTAGACTCAATCACTGTATTTTCGTCAGTTAATATACTGTTTAAAGTATTATTTTTTCCTTGATCTTTAGCCATTGTTTGAGGTATAGAGACCATAGGGACGGTTTCGGACTGGGAAAAAGAAATCGAATGCAGCACGGTATAAAGATCATCCTTATTAAGTGCATCTTTGATAAGATAATCTAAAACCCCTAATTTTAGTGCTTTTTTTGCATAAGAGAAATTTTCATGACAGCTTAAAATAATAAATTTTTGATAAGAGTCTAGCTTTCGTATTTCTTGTATAAGCTCTAAACCATCCATAATAGGCATTTGTATATCAGTAATAATTAAATCAGGGCGAAATAGTTTATACAGTTTGAGAGCTTCTTCGCCATCTGAAGCCTCACATACAATATCGAAACCTATACTTTGCCAATCTAGCGTCATTTTGAGAAGTTCTCTGGCAGGACGTTCGTCATCTACGATCATGATAGTTTTAGTCAAAATAGATTCACCTCCTTAAAAAATGATTATTTTGTCCATTCGTTAAGTGCTATTTTTAAACTATCTTCCCAAAAAGCCCAGCTATGGGTTCCGATTTTATCAGAGAAATAATGGGAGATATTGTTTTTAGTAAGATAGTGATGAAAGGCTAGGTTTTGATCAAACAGAAAGTCTTCTGTGCCGCAGGTTATATAGAGTTTAGAGTGCTGTACGTGCATTTTACTAGAAAGCAGGTATAGGTTTTCAGACTCGCTCTTTTGATTCATACTGCCAAATAGACTTTTAATATTAAAATCTAATTCATCTTTAGGAAGTAGGTGAACAGCTTCTGATATTTTGACAACGGGAGAAAATGCAAAGCATCCTCCTTTGTAGTGCTCAGGGTATGTAAAGAAGCTTTTAAGTGCGCCATATCCGCCCATTGAATTGCCTGCAATAAAGGTGTTTTCAGAAAGTGTGTTTATTTGAAAAAGTTTATTACAGAGTGAAGGAAGTTCCTCGGTAATATATGAAAAATAATTGCTGCTATAAGGAATATTGTTATAAAAGCTGCGATGGCCCTCAGGCATAATGACAGCTATATTGTTATTCTGAGCATAACGGCAGATGGAAGTTTGGGTAAGCCAAGAGTGACAGCCATCTGTTAACCCGTGGAGTAAATAAAGGGTTTTTTGCTGAGAAAGGGGAATTGCATTGGTATCTGTGGGTAAGAAAACAGTCAGTGAAGTTTGCATTTTAAGTTCTTTAGAATAAACAGAACAATTTAAAAGTGCCATTGAGGTTACTCCTTTATCATAAAAGTTATTGTACAAAAGGTATTTTGAAGCTGATTTTTGTGCCTTGCCTTAAGGTGCTCGAAATTTTTAATTGACTCTCTGTGCCATAATTAAGTATTAAGCGTTCGCTTACATTGCTTAGTCCAATATTATTATAGCCTTTCGGATTTGGCATAGAACCTGAAAGCATGAGTTTAAGCTGCTCGTCTGACATGCCAGCTCCCGTATCAGACACATAAATATGGAGGTCACTATCCTCAAGTAAAAAAGACACTGTAATAGTCCCCCCGCGCATTGGGGCTATACCATGAAACAGGGCATTTTCTACTAGGGGCTGTAAAATCAGCTTCGGGACAAGTCCAAAACGTATTTCTTCAGGCACTGAGCAAATAAATTCAAGTGGTATATCATAACGCTGTTTTTGGATATTCATATAGTTGTATAAATTTTCAACTTCTTCTGCTACAGTCGTAAGATGGTTACCTCGAGATATACTTGTACGAAGCAGGGCATTAAAAGATGTAATCGTCTGGGCAAGTTCAGCAGCCCCCGCTTTTTGTGCCATATAGTTCATAGTATTTAAGGTATTATGAATAAAGTGAGGATTAATTTGAGATTGTAGTAAGTCTAGCTGAGACTTTACTATAGCAACCTCATATTTTTTTTGTTCCTCTTGCTTCGTAATAAGTTCAGTATTTAATCTTTTGATATTATCTACCATGTTATTAAAGCCAGTTACTAGATCATAGAGTTCATCGTGGGTTGTTACAGCAGCTTTTTCAGGATATTTGCCTTCTCCTAGAATTCCCATAGCACAGCTAATGGTGCGAATAGGCACTGTAATATGCTGAGAGATATAAAAGCTTATAAAAATAACAAGAATAAGTAAAATAACAGATATTAATAAGACAATATAATATAAATCTGTAATTTTATCTGTAACCTGCTGATAATTTAGGAGCCCTATAACACGCCAGCGAGGATAAGTTTCTACCTCTTTAGAGTATAGCAAGTAAGAAAGGCCGCCTATTTTTATTGGCTTCTCATAGGAAGTATAGGAATCTAGGTTGTTTGCAATCTCTAAAGGAAAATCACTGCCATTTTGATAGATTATATTATTCTTTTCATCAATGATACAAGTGGTATCAAAGGTATTATCGCATAAAGAGCTAATATCAGAGAATAAGCTGTTTTTACGGACATTTATAGCCAGATAACCTAAGTTTTCATAAGTTAACGTGTTATAGTAACATCCGAAATAAGTAATAGTATTCTTTTGAATCTCAGAGGGTTCAAGAATATCCAGTGGGAAAGTAGTAGGGACAGAGAAACGTCCAAGCATACCTTCATTTATAAAATAGCTATAGTATATATTATGTGTTTTGTTTTTTTTATTAGTTTGCAAGTTT
>JARBUB010000067.1 GCA_029239905.1 Clostridia bacterium | reverse complement strand
TACCAACATCAAAGTTATCTTCCGTTCCCCTAGGATACCTGATGGCGCATGGAGAATCCATCTGCAGTGTCAAATCTAGCATCTGCTCCATTTCTTTACCATCTTTAGGACTCATAATCATTATATTCGGCATATGTCTTAAGTAAGCAATATCAAATACTCCGTGATGAGTTTCACCGTCTGGACCAACAAGGCCTGCCCTATCAATTGCAAAAGTAACAGGCAAGTTTTGAAGGCAAACATCATGTACAATTTGATCATAAGCCCTTTGTAAAAAGGTTGAATAAACTGCGAAATAGGGTTTATAACCTCCAACAGCAAGACCTGCAGAAAAAGTAACAGCATGCTGCTCGGCAATACCTACATCAAAAAATCTTTCCTTATGCTGTTTAGAAAACTTAGTAAGACCTGTTCCATCAGGCATAGCTGCCGTAACAGCAGCAACTCGCTTATCTTTTATTGCAGCTTCGCAGATCCAATCGCCAAAAACATTAGAATAACTACGTCCAGTACTGCTTTTTTTACTTTTACCACTTTCTATATCAAAGGGATTGACTCCATGGTATTTTGAGGGCTCTACCTCTGCCTTTTCATACCCCTTACCTTTTTTTGTTATTACATGAATAAAAACAGGGTATCCATTATAAGATTTTGCTCTCTTAAGCACATATTCTAAATTATGAATATCATGACCATCAATAGGACCTAAGTACTTGAAGCCTAATTCTTCAAAAATTATTCCTGGTACCAATAAATATTTAAACCAATTTTTAAGCCTCTCCGCAGAATTAAACATCGCATTTCCTAATATGGGTACCTGCTTTAATACACTGCCTACTCTAGCTTTAAGCTTGAAATATGCAGGTACTGTTCGAATCTTGCTGAGATAATTGGCCATACCACCGATATTGCTCGAAATTGACATGTTGTTATCATTTAAAATAACAATAAGTCTAGTAGGAAAGTCGCCTGCATTATTTAATGCTTCAAAAGCCATGCCTCCTGTAAGAGAGCCATCTCCGATAACTGCAATTACATTATAATCTTCCCCAGACAAATCACGCGCTTTGGCAATTCCAAGTGCTGCTGAAATTGAAGTGCTGCTATGCCCAGTTTCAAATATATCGTGTTCACTTTCAGATCTTTTGGGAAAACCACTAAGTCCCCCAAGGGACCTTATAGTTTTAAGCTTTTCTTTTCTTCCTGTAAGAAGCTTGTGGATATAAGCTTGGTGGCCAACATCCCAAATTATTTTGTCTTCAGGACTATTAAAAACTCTATGCAAAGCAAGAGACAGCTCAACAACACCCAAATTGGATGCCAAATGACCACCTGTCTCAGATACAGTGCTTATTATATATTCTCTAATTTCTCCTGCAAGCTGATTCAGCTCTTTTTCTTTAAGCTGTTTAATATCTTCTGGAGAATTGATTTTATCCAACATATTCATATAAAACCTACCTCTATATAAATCATATCATTAGCTGTGCTATTACTATACCTAAAACGGCCCCTGCCAAAACTTCCTTTGGTGTATGCCCCAAAAGCTCTTTTAGGCGTTCATTTCCTAAAGGTTTATGATGTGCAAGGTCATCAATTATCATATTTAATACTTTTGCCTGATATCCAGCAGCTCTTCGAACTCCAGCTGCATCGTACATCACTATGAAAGCAAGACATAAAGATAGTGCAAACAACGGTGATCCCCATCCATATAACTTACCAATTGATGTAGCTAAGGACATAACAAATGAAGTATGTGAGCTAGGCATACCGCCAGAACCGACAAATCTTGTTAAATCAATCTTTTTACTTTTATGAAAAGTAAGTATTATTTTTAGCAATTGAGCAATGAACCATGCAGTAATACACGTTATCAGTACCTTATTGCTTAATATCTGTTCTATAAAGTTCAAGTGAGTACCTCCTAAAGCCTTGGGTCAGTTAAATATCTCTCTCAATTATATAATTTGATAATTCTTTTAATAATAATCCCTTATCTCCATAGAAGCCAATAATATTCTGAGCTTCTTCTATGATATCCCTTGCCATTTCTTTTGACTTTGCTAGACCATAATAGCTGACAAAGGTAGACTTATTATTATTCGCGTCACTGCCGGTTAGTTTTCCTAGTTTTTCTGTTGAACCTTCCACATCTAATATATCATCAGATATCTGAAAAGCCAATCCTATTAGTTGGCCAAACTTTTCAAGGCGCTTTACATCTTCATCCTTTGCACCTGATATCAAAGCACCGGCAACCAAGGATGCTCTAATTAATGCCCCTGTCTTTTTATCGTGCATCGCATTTAATACATTTAAGTCAATACATTTGCCCTCGTAATAGAGATCAATACATTGACCGCCAATCATCCCTTGTGTACCTGAGGCTTTACTAATGTAAGCAGCAGCTTTTATATTCTCTAGTTTGGGATTATCAATTAGTGCCTGATGCATAATCTCAAAAGCCATATTTAACAATGCATCTCCAGCCAATATCGCGAAGCCTTCACCAAACACCTTATGATTCGTCAGCTTGCCTCTTCTATAATCATCGTTGTCCATAGCGGGCAAATCATCATGAATCAATGAATAGGTGTGTATCATCTCTAAGCTGCAAGCAAAGGGCATCACCTCATCAACATTTCCATCAAAAAGGCTGCTAGCCATGATTGTTAAAATTGGTCGAAGTCTCTTTCCACCTGCAAGCAAGCTATATTTCATTGCATTATGTATCACTGGTATATCAGCTTGGCTTTGAATTAGATTATCAAGTTTCGCTTCAACGATAGTTTTATTCATGCTGAAGTATTCACTAAGTCTCATATTATGCCTCCTTGGTTTGGCTGATCATGAACTCCTCAATGATTCCTTGTTCCTTATTTACAATTGCCATTACCTTGCCTTCAGCTTCTTCTAGCATAGTAGAACATTGCTTTGATAATGCAAGGCCTTCTTGGTATATTTCAATAGATTCATCTAAAGTGATATTCCCAGATTCCATCTTTTTTACTATATCTTCTAATCTAGCTAAGGTTTGCTCAAAACTCATTTTTTTACTCATTCATTTCACACCCTTATTTTATAATTATACTATTTATTTCTGCAGAGACACTACCATCTTTAAACTCAACTTCAATCTTATCTCCAATAGCAATCTGTTTTGCAGAAGTAATTATTTTTCCTGCTCTGCTGGTAGATGAATAACCTCTTAAAAGTACAGCTGCAGGATTTAGTATATCAAGCTTTTCTATATTTGTTATTAGTTTAATTTTATTATTATTCAGTATCTGCAGCATGCTGTAGTTCATACTTTTGTTGCAAGTATCAACTGTTTGCATAAGGCTATGCAGCTTTTGCTCGATTTGTCGAAATGCGTTACCTTTTGATATATACTCTATCTTATAACGTTTTTCCTGCATAAATTTACTCATATAATTATTTAACATGTATACTGACTGGTTTAAGCGAGATACCAAAGCGTGTTTGTCTGGCGCTACCAGTTCTGCTGCTGCAGAAGGGGTGGCAGCTCTTATGTCTGATACAAAATCAGCTATAGTGAAATCAGTTTCATGTCCAACAGCAGAAACAATTGGGATTTCCGAATTGAAAATTGCATGAGCTGTGACTTCTTCATTAAATGCCCATAGCTCCTCTATGGATCCGCCGCCTCTGCCTACTATTATTACATCCACATTTTTCGTTTGATTAAAGAATTCTATTCCCTGTACAATTTCTTTGGATGCACCTTCCCCCTGTACCTGAACAGGGTAAAGAATGATATTAACCAGAGGATTTCGTCTTCGGATTATCGATATTATATCTCTCACGGCTGCTCCGGTGCCGGATGTAACGACTCCGACGGTCCTCGGCAGGTAAGGCAATGGTTTCTTATTTTCCTCATCAAAATACCCCATGGCAGCAAGCTTGATTTTAAGCTGCTCATAGGCCTTATAAAGAGCACCTACCCCTTCGGGTATCATATCTTGAACATAAAGCTGATACTGTCCATCTCTTTCATATACTGACAAGTATCCTTGAACCACAACTGCCATGCCCTCTTCGGGGATAAACTTAAGCTTACTGGCGCTACCCTTAAACATTACACTCTTCATTTTGCTGTCGTTGTCCTTTAGTGTAAAGTAAGCATGGCCTGAGGAATGCAGCTTATAATTAGATATTTCACCCTTTATGGACACATTTGATAAAATAACGTCATGATCAAAAATAGTTTTAATATAATTGTTTATTTCCTTTACTGTAAAAATTATTGCGCTCATAGTTACCTCCAAAATCTAAATGTTCTCTTTTGGCATATAGCGCAGCCCCCACTGCGTTATCAGCGGAATATTCAGGTTTTGATATGGTTATATTTATCCCTGATTTTTTTGCTTTTGCACTATCTTGCAGCTTGCGGCTAATTATTGAGTTGGAGGCGACTCCTCCTACTATTAAAACGTCTTTTATATTATGAATTGCACAGGCATTTATTATTGTTCTTTCTAATGCCTCTGCAATATTTATAAATACTGATTTTGAAATTTTAGACTTGAATTCTTTCTCTAAAACTGTTTTTTTGGCTATTAACCTTTGAACATGGCTTTCAGGTCCTGAAAAGCTTAAGGTAGCAGCTTTAACTGATATTGGCAGTTCAAACTCACTACTTTCATTATCATTACAGAGTTTGTCCATCTCCTTACCACAAGGAAACTTCATTCCTAAAGCAACTCCGATTCTGTCGATATACTGGCCTGCATTTAAATCCTGAGTGCCGCCAACAATTTCAATTGCATGATTGATATCAACCACCTTAAGAAGCTCCGTTGTACCACCGGAAATGTGATATACCAAATGCATGTCTGTAAAGGTTTGATTGATGCTCCATGCTCCTGCTATGATGTGTCCTTGCTGATGAGAGCATTCAATAATAGGCGCCTTGATTGTGGCTGCTATGACTTTGGCATAATTGTTACCTGCAGTGAAAACAGGCATATATGAGCTTTCAACATTCCTTGGCCTTGCACTTACACCAATAGCCTTCAGCCTATTAGCATCAGTTATTTCCATGGCTTCGCCGAAAAGCTTAGGAATATGATTCATATGCTGAAAGACTGCATCTGACTGCCGAAGACCCTTTTCATTAATAGCTACATCCAAGAGGATTCTGCCATCATATATTAAATTTTCATTCTCATCAACAATAGCGACTGAACTGGTGTAGCAGCTGGTATCTATTCCTAAAAAATACATGCTTATATCCCTTGTTCGCCTTTGCCTCTAATAATCTTCCCAAGCACTCCGTTTACAAAGCTTCCTGATTCTTCTGTACTGTATTTCTTTGCAAGCTCTATGGCTTCATTTGTTGCGACACTGTCAGGTACTTCGTTGTTGAACACGATTTCATAAATAGCAAGTCTTATAATTGCTAAATCAACTCTAGCGATTCTTTCCATCTTCCAGCCTGTAGTATGAAATTCAATAAGCTTGTCAATTTCATCAATGTGCTGCAAAGTCCCCTTCACGATATCTAATGTATAGCTCTTTGAGCTTTTGTTTAATATTGAGTCTTCTTCTTCTCTGAATTCCTGTGTATGAAGCAAAAAATCTTCCAACTGCTTCTCTACATCATCAGCTTTATTAAAGTCTAAGCTAAATAAGAACTGAATGGCATATTCTCTAGCTATTCTTCTACTCATATTTCCTCCTATTAAAACCAATAAAGCTTCATCTGATTCTATCTTATTCCTCATAGACAGCTTTATTGCGTTCTTTATGTATTTCTTCTTTTGTATAGTATTACCATGATTTGCAGTATATTATAACGAGGCGAAAAGATGTATCCCACTTCTATGTATATATCCCCCTGCCGCGATGAAACGCTCATGTATACCTTTTTGCAAAAAAAATCTTAAAGTATAGTCTTGTTATAAATAAGGCCCTAAACTAACAATATATTTTTTAAGGAGCCTTTTAATAAACCAGTGAATTTTATATATGTTAGTAAAATTAGTACTAACCCTCTGAATGATCAGAGGGTTAGTACTAATAAAAATCTATTTAAGTTCCTTTTGCTCCTTTGACTCTTTAACTTCTTTTGATTCCTTAGTTTCTTTTGGCTCCTTTGGTTCTTTAGGTTCCTTTTCCATATGCACACCTTGTATATGTATATTAACCTCTACAACACTTAAACCCGTCATCGTTTCAATTGCCTTTTTAACGTTTTCTTGAATCTGCCATGAAACATCAGGTATTCTAACACCATATTCAACAATTACATATAAATCAACTGCTGCTTCTTTTTCACCAACTTCAACCTTAACACCCTTGGACGGATTTTTCTTACCAAGAATTTCAGTTATACTATCGGCTATTCCACCGCTCATAGCAACTACACCTTTTACTTCCTTTGCTGCCAGCTCGGCGATTAAAGCAACCACATCATCTGCTATTTTTACTACTCCATAATTATCAATTTTTATCTCTTTTTCCATATTTGCACCCCCTTGTAGGTTATAAATATTCGTCTGAAACTATTATAACAAATAGAATTAATATTTACAAATATCTACGTGTAAAATATGGCAGTCGCAGGCAAATATGTATTACTATGTGTATTATATGTGATTTTCGTATAAATATCAGTATCTTAGTTTTTCTTCATTATTTTTATATTGGCAGGGCTAAATTTTGTCTTTCTGATTAATATATCCTGCACACTTGCAACCTGTGATGCTGTTAAATCCTTTGTCTCTATTAGTACTGTTGCTGAGTCATCAGTTAAGAAAACCAATGCATCGCTAAATCCTAAGGACTTAACCAATTGCTCTATTATCATTTCTTTTTCAGTAAGTGCTAAAACCTTTGCAATCTCTTGTTGTGCTAAGTTCTTAAAAGTCTTATCTGTGTTTTGGTTGCTAATGATCTCTTGCCACATATCAACCTCTTTGCTCCTGTTCTTGTCTCTTTCCATTGTATATTCACTAAAGAAAGTTGCTGCTGCACTGCTAGATGCCTCAACAGCTTCCGGATCCTTCTCTATAACGGCTGCCGCTTGTTTATCTGTGGAAGCAGCTTCACCTATTGCAGTTGCAGTGATATCAGCAGCAGGCATATCTGGGTTGATTATTCCCTCGCCTGTGGCATTTATTTGATCTAGATTTAGATCATAATTAACTCCTATATAATTATCCGTTGTAAACATGTTGTAGGCATAACCTACCACGAATAAAAGCATTATCATTGAACAGATTACTATATTCTTTCTTTTAAATATCATTTTGCTACCCCCTTGAACTTATTATATTACTTACTGCTTTCAAATATTGATACTCTATAAGCCGGTACATCTAGAACCGTTTGAACTGCTTCAGTCAATTGTAATTTGACCCTCGGATCATTCGCCCCCTCTGCTACAATTATTACACCTTTTATATCAGGATTTATCTCCTTTAGCACCAATGGCTTTGAGGTTCCCCCCTGGTCATTCATGAAAACTACCTGGTCGGAAGTATTCTTTTCATTAATGGCTCTTGTACCTCCTTCCACATCCTTTTCATCTGTTGTCTTATCGGTTATAGATTCGTCTTTGGCAGGTATTATTTCACTGCCAGACTTTAAAGTTATCATTACTGAAACTTTTCCTGCATCTTGTATTTTACTAAGTATCTCTTTTAGCCTATTTTCCAGCTCTGTTACAGAATCTGGCTTGTTAGTGTTTTTTTGAGTATCTATAATATTTGTATTGTTAGTGTTTGGTACAATCGTTCCTACTGGATTAAGATCTCTATAGAAATCAGAAACCAAAATAAGAACGATGCCCACAGCAAGTATAATAATTAGATTTGTAACAAGTTTGGAGTTTAAATTAAGCTTTTGAAGATTAAATCTCTTAAACTGTTCTTTAAGTTTTGAAAATAAGTCCACTGTGTCTTCCCCCTTTTACTCTTGTATTTCTAATGATATTTTTGTTCCCTTAAGTCCAAGAGCGTCATTTATATCCGCACTGAGGTCTTGGCTCAATTCACTGTTATTCCAATTATATTCGCTTTGGTTTTTATTAATTACAGTTTCTGTATTAATATTTACAGGCTCTATTGCGGAAGCTTGTACTGCACCGCTCTTGCCCTTTTTTACAAATACATTAATGCCTTTAATGCTGCCGAACTCTTTATTGTTTATATCATTTTCTATTTCAACACTCACCTGAACATCTCTATTTTCAAATTCATCACGTGACTTAACGATTTCGATGACTTTATCAGAAAGTTTTTGTTTATATATGCCCAATGCAGTATTATTTTGAAAAACCTCCATGCTGTCATTACTGCCTTGCGTTGAATCATCTATATAAGCGGCAGTTTGTGCCATTGTACTTTCAAACTGATATCCTACATTTTTCACCATCAAAAGCGGCTTGATAATAACTAAAACAATTAATAAACCCATAATAACCTTAACGAACTTCTTCATATCATTGTTAGGTATCAAAATATCCAAAAGCATTGTAAATACAATTACTACTGTAATATTTGTTATCCATGACTTCACAAATTCCATACTATCACCTACCTTAACATTACGGTCATGTTTCCTACACCCATGATTACCGTAATAAAAACAAAGAATAAAACTCCAACGGATACCACTGCTGAAAATATAATTAAAAGGGAATTACCCATATCATTGAGGCAATTCACAATCTGATTATCTAAAATTGGTTCTATGAGTGCGCTTGTTACCTTGTATATTACGATGATTGAGAATATCTTGATTAATGGAAATAAACATATCATCAATAATACAATGAGCCCCGCAATACCTATACCGTTTTTAATCAGCATAGAGCAGCTTACAACCGTGTCAAAAGCGTCATTTAAGAACTTTCCAACAATAGGAACAAATTTATCCATGGCAAATTTAGCTGTTTTTATGGTCATCCCATCTACAGAGGAAGATGCAACTCCTTGTACAGATATAACCCCTAAAAATACAGTCAGCATTACACCTAAGATACCTACTGCAAACTGTCTCAAAAGCGTAGCAAGTCTTTCAACCTTTATTCCCTCAGTCAGGTTATTTAGTAAAGAAAGTACCGCTGAGAAATAAACCAGAGGAATAACTAAATATTTTATCGCTGTAATAATCATACTGATTGAACCAAATATGATAGGCTGGAAAACCGTGGAAGATGTTATTCCGCCAACAGCAACAAGCAAAGCGATCATTGTCGGAAAGAGCGCCTGCGTATAATTCACCATGGTATCAATTGCTTGTGATCCAATGTTCATGGCTGCCATGAAGCTTTTTATTGAAATGATAGCTATAAGAATATAGCAAGCACTATATGCCAGCTTGCTTACACTGGTCCCCTCAAATGCTCCATGAAGGTTTTGAAGCACTGCACAAAATACAGCCAATACAATTATTTGACCCATAACATTGAAGTTCAATATGACTTCTTTAATTAAAAGTTTTCCAAGACCAAGTATTAATGACTGAACGTTTACAATGGGCTCACCTTTGAAGAGTCCCATTATCATTTCTTTGATGTCTATGACAGGCATAGCTCCATCTGCTTGCTTGTTAACTTGATCAGCAAAGCTTTGAATCTCATCAATATCCAAAGCATCCATCTGATCCTTAATAATCTTATCTGTATCATCAGCATAAACATTCGTAAACAGCATTATTATTAATGTAAATATCAGCAGTATCACTAATTTTGTTTTATTTTTTCTCATGTTTATCCCACCTTGTTATACTTTTGCATTTTAAACTATGAGCTTTGTAATGATATCCATCAAAGCAGCTAGTATGGGAATAGCCATTATCATAATAAGCACCTTGCCACCAAATTCAATTTTGCTTGCAATAGAGCTTTCACCAGCATCCTTGCATACCTGTGCGCCAAACTCTGTGATATACGCAATGGCAATTACCTTGAGTATAGTAGTAAAATATAACAAATCTATATTTGTTTTGCTGGCAAAATATTTAAGAACTTCTATCACTGAATTCAGCTTCGTAATAACAAATACAAATATGATTAATCCCGTAACAATGCTTACTTGCAAGGCTATTTCTGGCTTTTGCTCTCTTAAGATAACTGCTAGAATAGTTGCAATTAGCCCAATTCCTACAATCTTCATAATATCCATATAATCACCTACAATTGAAACATCGTTTTCACCGTATCAAATAGCTTTGCTATTAGGCCAACTACCATCAATAAAACTACAACAGTACCTGCTAGAGTTGTCATCATTGCAATTTCATCTCTGCCTGATTGTGTTAGTACTCTGTTTAGAACTGCTACAATTATTCCGATAGCCGCAATTTTGAAGATTAAATTTACATCCATTTCAAGACCTCCTTAGATTCTTTTTAAATCTTTATTACTGTACAAGCATATTACACAAGTAAAATAAATATGACTAATCCTGATAATATGCCGAGAGTTTTATACATCCTTTCATTCTTACTGCGCTCTTCTTCTGCCACTTCCTCATGCTGCTTCAATTGTATATAAAAAAGCTCAAAATGCTTCTTTTGATCCTCTCTGTCTGAGCTGCCTAGGACCCTGCCAAACTCAGATATCAATTCTCTATCAATGTTTTCTAGACGTGTCTCATGAAACAATCTATCTACTCCCTTGCTCCATGAATCATCCAAGCTATAACTGTTACCTACATTTAGATCCTCTGAAATCATACTGTAGAATTTTTTCAGAGGACCTTCTACCTTAGCCGAGATATTATTGAATGCCTGGGGCAAAGGCGTGCAGCCATAGATAATTTCAGTTTCCAGCATTTGAACTGAGGATCTGAAGCGTCTGATATCTTTTGGGCGAAAACTGTATTTGTTTGCCGCCGCTATTCCTATCAGACTGCATGCTGCAAATACCATTAATCCGCCAATAATCTTTAGAATCATATATAACTCTCCTTCATAAAACTGCTTTTCATTACTTTATAATTGGTATCCAATACTGCCTCAATCGTGCCTACGCCTTGTCGCCGGCTCATAATGATATATCTTTCGAATAGATTTTTATGCAGCTTCTCTAAGGCAGGCTTCCTCAGAAAATCTTCAATATTGCTACCATGTATCGTTGTAATGATCTTTACACCAGCGTTTATTGCATCCAGTATTGCTCCTGCATCATCACTTCTACCTATTTCATCTGTCGCAATGATGTCCGGAGACATCGAGCGTATCATAATTTGAATTCCTTCAGCTTTGGGGCAGCCATCCAATACATCTGTTCTAATACCAATATCATTCTTAGGTAAGCCTAGACTGCAGGCAGCTATTTCATTACGTTCATCTATCAACCCAACCTTTCTGCCCTTAAAACCCATGGATGGAATTCCTCCACTTATTTGCCTGACGATATCCCTGAGTATCGTTGTCTTACCGCACTGAGGAGGTGAAATAATAAGCGTATTATTAACCCCGTTATCTTCTTTCAAAATATAATTAAGTACCTTATCTGCCGCGCCTACTACTTGTCTTGCAACCCTATAGTTAATAAAGGAAATATCTCTAAAGGTTCTAATTTTCCCATTCTCTAGCACAGCCTTGCCGCATATTCCAACCCTATGTCCACCATCTATTGTCACAAAGCCATTTCTAATGTCATCCTCAAAAGAATATAAAGAAAAATTTGTAATGAGGCTTACCGCATTCTTGATATCCTCAAGACTGCATACGTAAGCATTTCTCAGATCAAATACCAATTGGCCGCTTTTGTTGATAATGTACTCTCTCCCGCCTCCGTATAGGATGATGGGCTTGTTTTGTCTAAGTCTTACCTCCTCCATGCTTTCCAATAGAAGCGGCGACATATGCTCAATCATGGTTTTTATTTC
>JARBUB010000330.1 GCA_029239905.1 Clostridia bacterium | reverse complement strand
ATCAACATTGAAGTAGGATATCCAAGTAGAATATATGCCATACTCCATGGCTTGCAGCACCATATGTGTACCTGGTATCTTAGTTTGATGCTCTTCTGAATTCAGTGCAGCATATAAATTTGGATCCATATTGGTAATTTCTTCACTGTATTGGGGAAATCTTCGCTTTTGTATCTCCCTGCCGCCCCTTTCATCCTCAACGATTGTTGTACATAGTACGATCAATAGGGGGGAGGTCTTTATCCAACTCTGTTTATATGCTGAATCAGATATTTGTTCTATCAAGCACTTATCCGTAATCACGCCAAATTTCCAAGCTTGTTCATTGCCCCCTGATGGTGAAAGCATTCCTGCTTCCAAAATGACATCAATAATCTCTTGCGAAATCTTTTTATCTGCAAAGCTTCTTACACTACAGCGTTTTTTTATAATATCCAGTACCATATGTTTTCCTCCTCTGTATCTATCAGCAAATAATTTCTTTAAAACAATACAATTCCTAAGATATAGGGTATTAAGACCGCCAGTCCACCCAAATTTCTTAATGAGTTTGAGTTCTTACTGTCCCATGTAAATAAGTATGCTGCAAGTGCATACGCAATGATTCCGCCAAATATCAATATATACAAAGTACCCTGCATGCTAAATAGTGCCTGCTGTCCTGAATATACAGCATTTAAAGCATTTGTTGCGTAAGTTGTAGGCAGCAGCATAGAAGCCTTTTGCACACCCTGAGACAGCACGCTGGAAGGCATCATGACTCCCCCTAGCATCATAGATGGCAGAAACACAAGCTGTGCCAACAATACCGTTAATCTGCCGTTGGGAGAACATACTGCTATAAGAGCGCCAAGCCCGGTAAATGCAAACAGCACAACGGCATAAACAGCAAAGAAGCTTAAGATATTTTGCGGAAGAGCGGCGCTGAAAAGAGCTGCTGATGTAACGAGAATAATGATGGATACTATGGTAATATGGATCATCGTTGTTATCACAGGTATTATAAATACTGACTTCAAAGGCACTCCATAAATTTTGTAGCTTCTATATATGCCCTTTTCCTTATTGAGTACCATAGGATTCGGCATGCCCAGCAATGAGCTCACCATTATTGTAAATACGATCATGCCGGGTACCATTCCTTTAGAAAAGTCAGCATATACACTGGGCATAATGGCAGCCATCATAAAGTAAAAGATCAGAGGAAACAGATAATACATCAGCAATAATGTTTTATCTCTCGTAACACTTTTGAACTCAAAGCTCAGATGATTCATAATTGCTTTCATTGTAATCCTCCACCCTTTGTAATATTGATAAAGCGGTCTTCTAAAGACGGCCTTTCTACTCTTAAATCCAACAGCTTATCCTCTCTGGACTTAATATGACTTAATATTTGACTTACTGCACCCTCAATATCCTCGGTATCAAATATTCCATAGCCTTCTGAATCCTTTGTTATTGGTATTTTTTCAAACTGCATATCAAACAAAGTACTCTTTTGCGTTTTTACATGAATTCTTACCTTGCTATCCCCTGAGGTTATGATCTCATTTGGAGTACCTGCTGCAACGATTTTACCTTTTACCAGAATAGCCACTCTGTCGGCCAATTCTTCTACCTCACTCATGTCATGGGAAGCAAGAAGTATAGCGGTCCCTTTTGCTCTTTCTTCCCGCATAATTTGATGAAGCTCCACTCTGGTGTTTACGTCCAATCCCGCAGTCGGCTCGTCCAGAATCAATAGCTTTGGGTGATGCGCTAAAGATATTGCCAAGATGAGCTTTCTCTGCTGACCCGTTGAAAGCTTACAGAATTCTGTTTTATAATTTGACTTCAGATCAAACCGCTCCAGTAAATCATATCTGGTTTCAGTACCTAGGTATAAGCAAAACATATTCATTGCTTCCTCTACCGTAATGATGTCCGGAAGAGCTGATGCCTGTAATTGAACACCCAACATCTTTCGCATTTTCTGAAAATCCTTCTCAGGGCATAATCCCGATACTAGCAGTTTTCCTTCGCTTGCCTTTCTGATTCCCTCTAGACATTCTAGTGTAGTCGTCTTTCCCGCTCCGTTAGGTCCCAGCAATGCAAATATTTCACCAGGGAAAATCTCAAAGCTGATATTATCAACAACCCTGCTGCTGCCATAAAATTTTGTAAAGCCTTCCACCCGTACTATAGAGTCCATAATGGTTCCCCCCTATTTCTTTTTTACCACGGCATATTCTTTTTATCAGAAAGAATATTGCTGAAAATAATACTTTAGAGTACCCTCTTTATATATATGTCACCTTTTCATGACTATTAAAGATTATGTTAATTGCTCTTTGATAAGCAGCTATTAACAATAATTTTTGATCTAATCCTATATTATCCACCCAAAAGTCCTACTCCATATTAAATAATAGAATAGGACTTTTTCATAGCTGCTTTTCAAAGCCCACGATAAAGACTCCTTTTACAACTTCACGTTCATGTGTTTTTATAAATCCCAAGGAATTATAAAGCTTTACTGCAGGGCTATTTTTGAGACCTGTAGAAACGAGTATCTTATTTATACCTTCTGTTTGCTCAATAAATCTTATGAGCTGTGTGGCTATTCCTCTTTTAAAAAAATCAGGGTGTACTGCAACCTTGCAAATATCTAAAACATCGGATTCTATGATATATGATATAATGCCTGCTAAATCC
>JARBUB010000066.1 GCA_029239905.1 Clostridia bacterium | reverse complement strand
TCATTATTATCATACTTTACAATCGTTAATATCCATGAATAATCATATGAAATTGTGCAATATTTCACAAAAATCTTTATAGGTTATTCTAATATTTGCCAGATATGATATAATATATATAATGTACACATAAATGTACACAACAATAATATGTTTTATTGTAAAAATGTAGAAGAGCTTTAGGAGGAGATACAAAAATGGATTCTAGAAATCATAGTTTAGCGGACTTTATTAAGGTAGAAGATGCAGATATAATGGAAAGAGCCAGGTTGTTCAAGGAATTTTCCACGGATCTAGCAGAAAGAGGGCATGCTTTGCATAGACGTGTATCCTTGGATGGTTCATCCCCTCTTATGAAGGTAAAAGATAGATATACAGGTGAAGTAAAAGAGATGGTTTATTTAGCATCTAATGACTATCTAAACTTGACAAAACATCCAAGAACCATTGCAGCAGGAAAAGCGGCATTGGAAAAGTATGGTTCAGGTGCTGGCAGTGTGCCACTACTAGGGGGTACTCTAGATATACATATTGAATTAGAAAAAAAGGTAGCGAAATTCAAAGGCTGCGAGTCAGCTATTATATATACTTCAGGTTTTGGTTCAAACTGTGGTACACTTCTGTCAATGTTAGGTGAAAATGATATAGCAGTACTTGATATGTTTGTGCATGCCAGTATTATAGATGGATGTAAAAACACAAACACAAAATTCTTTAGACATAATGATATGAAATCTTTAGAGCATGCGCTAACTCGGGTGAAGGATAACTACAGAACAAAGTTTATCGTTGTTGATGGAGTTTACTCCATGGATGGGGATATAGCCCATTTAGATAAGATTGTTGAACTTGCAAGAGCTTATGGTGCGTATGTAATGGTTGACGAAGCACATGCTTCTGGAGTAATAGGTGAAACAGGAAGAGGAACACCTCAGCATTTTAATATCGAGGGAAAAGTTGACGTTGTTGCGGGTACCTTTTCAAAGGCCTTAGGCTCTGTAGGGGGTTTTATTGCAGCAAAAGAAGAGCTTATTGAATTGCTCCACTTTTACTCTAGACCCTATATGTTCTCAACAGCAATGACTCCTCAGTCTGCAGGCTCTTTAATCGCATCTATGGAAGTAATTGAAGAAGAACCGCAGCTTAGAGAAGCACTTTGGAGTAACATAAAGTATTTCAAGGAAAACCTGATAAATTTAGGCTTTAATCTTGGAGAGTCACAAACTGCAATCTTTCCAATCATTATTGGTGATGACTTTAAGGTGAAGGATATGAGTAGAAGGTTGCATGAGATGAATATTTACGTCAATCCGGTTGTATATCCTGCAGTGCCTAAAAAGTCGGCTAGAATAAGGATGAGTATCATGTCTGCTCATACAAAAGAGCATTTGGATAAAGCCCTAAACGCTCTAGAAATAGTGGGCAAGGAATACAATATAATTTAATGGGGGGACAGCAATGAGTAAGATCTATGGAAATGTTGTATTGGTAGCAGGTGCTTCCTCGGGAATGGGAAAGGCTATCGCAGAAGCTCTTTCAGAGGACGGGTACAAGGTCTATGGGACTAGCAGAAAGGCGCCAACGGAAGGTGCCGAGGATGTGCAAAACCAAGCAGGCGGCTTCATTAAAATGATACAGCTTGATGTTTGCTCGGATGAATCTGCTAAGGCTGCAGTAGATCTCGTAAGGGAAAAAGAGGGCAGAATAGACATTTTGATTAATTGTGCCGGCTTTGCCTTGGCGGGTGCGGTAGAAGACACAACCCATGAAGAAGCCTATAGAGAGTTTAACACCAACTTCTTCGGAATACATAGAATGTGCAGATATGTGGCTCCTATTATGAGACAAAATGGAAAAGGTTTAATTATCAATATCAGTTCAACAGCTGGCTTGCCTCAAAGGATTCAGTCTACAAAACAAACTTTGACAGATCTGTGAACAGGATGGTAAAGGATGAGCAAAGTGGTCCACCCCCCATAGGCATAGTGAAAGCTGTCAAAAGAATAATAGGCAGCAATAATCCCCCTGTAAGACAGGTAGTAGGACCTATCAATAAAGCATTGGCATTTTTGAAATGGATACTCCCGGATAGAGCAGTTATATACATCGTTTCAAAGCTTTACGCATAAATTAAACAAAATACCCCGTCAAGGTTTGGCTTTACTTTAAATCCAGACCTTGTACGGGGTATTTTTGTGAGGCAAACTACCGTGTAAGCTTCGCTATACGATCATCATATTGTATATCATCTATAATATTACCTGGGTCTTCTCCGAAAAGAACGAATCCAAATTGACTTGTTGAAATAACAGGCGGCATATGGTTGATGACATATCCATTCCTAACGTTGTATTCACTATTTAAATTGTACATACTTCTCACCTCAAAAATAGCTTTCCCTGAAAGAACCATAATATTTACTGGAACATAATCACAGTTAAACCAGATTTAGCGAAGCTGCGAAATACTTAGAGGGTCGATGCTCCAGCTCTGAATTGAAAAGTTATTTTTGTTTAGTTTTGACAATACCAGCTTGTATTTTTTCGCGCTATTCTCTGTACTTATTATTATTTTTACCTTGGCTTCCTTTGCAGCTTGAGCACTTTCTGCTCGGTGTGGGTCACTGATGCTCCACAATTCAATTTCACCTATTTCAAACTTGGATGAATCTGCTTCCTTTATTAAATCCTCCACAATCTGAAGCTGCTTGGTATTAAATTCACTGATGTTTCCATCCTTCCAATACTTAAGTGCTTCTTTGGAATTTTTTGTTTCGATATCATTTATATGCTTTTGTACCATGGTACGAATTTCTTTTACTTCTTTTGAATCAGGATGAGTAGAAAAACCTGTAACCATCCAGCTATTATCGATTTTAGCCAATTCTATGGAATTTATAAAGAATAAGCCTATATTAACGGAAGCTCTGTTATCCATAATACTGTAGGTGTTCAGAACGATTGTTGGCGGGATAACGGGCTCTTTTTGCCAAGTCGGTAGTGGCATATTGAATCGTTTGAAATCTATCAGCTTATTTTCCAAGGCTTCTTGAATGATGGGGCTAGAAGTATTGGTATATATCTTTTGAGCTTGCTTTTCATATTCTTCATAGGTTCCTGCATAGGTATAATCTAAGTTAAACATCTTTAATATTGTGGTTTTTATTCCAAAAAGATCAGGACTATTTTTTTTATTTCCTGATTGAATGATAGTTAGCCCTTCAATGTCTACAGCGATTTTATTTTCGTTGTAGTCTCCAATAAAATATAATCTGTCTTCAGCGGGGCTTAAATAGAAGGTGGGTGTGTTTAATGCTACGATTTTCTTATTACCTGTGCTTGGATTCAACTTAATCAGCAAGTACCTGTTGCTGCTTGTTAAATCAGTATTTATGGTTGTATAAAGTATATCCCCTGTGGACTTCAAGATTTTGGCGTTAAAAACGGGACCGGCTTCTATTGAAGTACTTTCGAAGGTTTCCATGTTAAGTACACTAAGACTGCTTTGGCTTTGCTTAGTATAAATGAGGTTGATATTATCGGAATCTAAAAACAATCCATTTGCGAGACTTTTATAGGATTTATTGTCAAAGTTGTACAAGGCAATCATATCATTGTATTCACTATTTTTCATTTGAACGATATAAATTTCCTGATTATTGTACTTTTGCTCCACAAAGGGGTTGTATGCGTCGACGGCAAAGGAAATCAGCTGCTTAGATGAAATATCTAGTGTCATTCTTTGGTTAACAAGGAGCTTCTCAGAATCCTTAGACCAACTTAAGCTGTCATAAGCATAATAATTCTTTCCTTCTATAATTTTTTGCAGTTGTTTTGCATCAGTGTCATAAATATAAATATTGCTGCTGCCATCAATAAATGCAAAAAGCTTCCCGGTTTCATCAAATTGATAATCTTTCAAAGATAAGAAATTACCAAGCATGATTTTTTCATTATTATTCGTATTAAATGCGTACAAGGCAATGGGCTGTATCATATTTCCAGAAACAATTTTGCTGTTTGTTTCATCTGCTTCAGTACTGTTGATATAAGTAAATCCCATTACAACTCCTATATCCTGAGATACTGCTAGAGGAATGATCGTAGGATCTACCTTCTTTAATATAGTCGCATTCTTTTCAATGCTGATTTTTTGGGGCATTATGTTGAAGTTTGAAGAGAGATTTCCTTCCGCACCACTTTTGGAATTGCTCTGCTTTTCAATAATCACCAATTGCCCTTGCTTTACCGCACAGCTTACAGTTAATAGAGACATTATCAATATTAATATTAATTGTGTTGCTTTTTTCATTTTATCACCTAAACCTATAGAGAAATTTCTATTCTAGTACCTTTGTCTAGGGTACTGACTATATTTATTGTACCGTCATGCTTATTGACAATTTCCTTTACAATAGAAAGACCTAAGCCCCAGCCCTCAATCTTGCTGTTTCTAGACTTATCAACCTTATAATAAGGTTCAAATACATTTTCTAGGCTTTTTGGAGAGATTCCTAAGCCGTAATCTTCGATAACAAGTGATAGCTTAGGGTTCTTAGTAAGGGTAATATCTATAAACTGAGATTTACTGTATTTTATACTATTGTCAATGATGTTTATAACCATCTGCTTAAACATATCAGGGTCAATTATATAAGTAATTGGTTCAAGGTTTAAACGAAAGCTGATGTTGTATCTCCTTGCTTTATATTGCATGGAATCACAAACTTCTTCAATTAATTGCTTTATATTTGTATTCTGCTTATTTATTTCCATATCGAACTTCTTTAGCTTTGAAAGCTCAAGCAGGCTTTCAACCATTTTTAACATCCTTTTGCCCTCAGAATCTATATGAAACAGGCTTCTGTCTTTTACTTCTTCATCATTGGTTTTCCAGAGTAAATCTGTATACCCTAAAATTGTTGTTAGAGGAGTTCTGATTTCATGAGTGAAGTTATCAAAGAAGCTTTTTTGCTTTTCCTTTTCATTGTTAAGCTTCGTAATCATTTCGTGTATATTGTCTGCCATGGAATTAAAGGTATGGGACAATTCACCAACTTCGTCATGTGTTGTTATTACTGCACGAGAGTTTAAATCTCCTTTTGAGAACTGCTTGGTCGTATGATTCAAGGCTTTTATAGGATATATTATCATGTTGGATATTGCTGTTCCAACCAGGAGAACAATAATAGATGAGATTAATCCGGTTATAACAAACATTTGAATCGTATTATTCTTCATTTTATCAATTTCTGCAAGGCTGTATATGAAGGCAACTGAATAAGTATATTTATTGCCAATAACAACTGGTGCAGCGTAGTAAAAGGTTCTATTGGGACTTTTGCTTATATAATAAGCACTGTTTTTTTGAAAGGTTTGTGCAACTTCTGGCCTTACAATCGTATCAGCAGCGACAATGTCCTCGGAATCCCCTAATAAGCTGTTTCCGTAATATATCTGCACTCTGCAGTTGACTGTTTTTTCTAGAAACTCCGACAGATAATCTGCATTTGATTCCATTTGGGCAGGTACATCAAAGAAGCTTCGAGATTTATTCATAACGTATTGTTCAATATAAGTAGCAGCATAATCTCCTTGGCCTTGCAAATACTGCAATCTGGTATAAAGATTGTAGTTATCTGTTATGTTGGATATGATAATACCCAGTGCAATAAGCATGATTAGCAGGGTACTGATATTGAGCAGTATGATCTTTTGCTTTAACTTCATAGATTAACCTCAAATTTATAGCCAATGCCAAATATAGTTTTTATAAAAGGGTTGTAGCTGCCTAGCTTCCTCCTAAGTCTCTGAATATGCATATCAACAGTGCGGCTATCCCCGATAAATTCATAACCCCAAACCAGCTCCAAAATATTCTCTCTGGAAAAAACCTTTCTAGGGTTTTCACAGAATAGTAATAGCAGGTCAAATTCCTTTGGTGTTAGGGAGGTTTCCATGCCATCAATCAGAACGATTCGTTCTGTTGTGGTGATGCAAATAGGACCTATGGTAATATTTGTATCATCCTTAACATTATATTTGTCCACTCTTCTAAGTATGGTTTTGGCTCTTGCAATAAGCTCGCGCCCATCAAAAGGCTTAGTGATGTAATCATCAGCTCCTAGTTCAAGGCCATAAAGCTTATCTTTAATATCGTTTTTAGCCGTCAGCATAATAATAGGTATACTTAAGTCTTGGATAGCCTTGCATACCTCGAAGCCGTCCAAATCAGGCAGCATGATATCCAGCAATATCAAATCAGGATTAGCTGACTGAGCATATTTGACAGCTTCCTTGCCGCTGTGGCAATATAAGGTTTCAAAACCTTCAAGCTCTAAATTTATCTTTATCAAATCAACTATTGCAGGCTCGTCATCCACGATTAATATCTTCATAAAAACACCACCCTTATTAATATGTTTTGCACCAAAACATTTTGCACTTGTCTTATTTTACCACTAAAGAGTTGTGCATGCATATACATATTAAACAAAATGCAGCCGGTTTAATGAACAGAACCCCGCTTTTTATGGGGATGCTGTTCATAGCCGACTGCATCTTAGCTTATGCTTATTTCAAATTCTTTCTTTATTCTAAGTAACAATTCTTTATCAACGATGATATCGTAGCCTGTCAAAGCAAGGGCTGAAGCACCCTTGACCAAAGCATCATGAGCTTTGTCAGTACGAGTAGCATCTCTGAACTCCGTCGTATGACCTACAAGAGGCGTGTCTGAAATTGAAATATATGGGTGAATTGAGGGGACTACATTACTTACATTTCCCATATCTAGAGAGCCATAATTTGAGCGAGCTGGAAAGATGTCAGTAACACCTATATATTTTAAATTTTCTGTATAGCTATTGGATAATACTTTATTTGTATTCATATCATCGTAGGATATTTCATAGTTGCTAATATCTAAAGTTGCTCCTGTCATTAGAGCAGCGCCTCTGGCTATATTCTTAACTTTTTCCACCAATTCCTTAAGATATCTTTTTTTGCCTGCCCTTACGTAAAACTGTGCAATTGCTCTGTCGGGAATGACATTTGCTGCTTTACCGCCTTCTGTAATAATGCCGTGTATACGTGCATCGGGCGTAATGTGCTGTCTTAAAGCGTTTATGCCTGTAAAGGTCAGTAAAACTCCATCTAATGCGTTAACTCCCTCATGCGGGGAAGAGGCGGCATGACTAGATTTACCTCTGAAATCAAACTGTATAGCATCCATGGCCAGGGATTGACCGCTTTCATGGTTTTTATCATCAGGATGTAAAATCATTGCAACATCGATATCTTTGAATATACCATTTTGGGACATATCTACCTTGGCACCATCTGTTTCTTCAGCGGGAGTACCAAGCACAACAACTTTACCGCCGATTAAATCCAACATTTTACTTAAAGCAATTGCGGCACCACAGCTCATCGTGCCTATCATATTGTGACCGCAGCCATGGCCGGTACCGGGAAGTGCATCGTACTCACAGAGATAGGCGATGCTGGGTCCGGGCTTCTTGCTAATATAAGTTCCACGGAACGCAGTAGGCTTATTTAAAATATTTGTTTCTATGGAGAAACCATGACTCTTCAGTAGAGATGTAAGTTTTTCCATAGCCTTGAATTCTTGATTACCCAATTCGGGATTATTACAAATGAAATCACTGGTTTCAATAAGAGTTGATTTTAGTGCGACTACTTCTTGTATTATTAGATCTTTCATAATATCCTCCAGATAAATATATAATTAAAAATAAGGCAGGCATACACCTGCCTTATAATATACCCTAGTTTAATCCTATTAAAACTGCAATTACAATAAATACGATACCTAATACAAATAAGAAACCTTGCATCTTAATCTGCCATTTTGCCCATCTGGTCCAATCAATTCTTGCAACTCCCAGAACACCCATTAAGCTGGCTGAAGTTGGGACAATTGCATCTGCAAAGCCTGAACCTAATTGATATGTCAGAACGGCAATTTGTCTAGATACACCAACTAAGTCCGATAAAGGTGCCAGTATTGGCATTGTCAATGCTGCTTGACCTGAGTTTGAAGTTACAAAGAAGTTAAACACAGTTTGGAATGCGTACATAAACACAGCTGTTACTGTAGCCGGTAAGCCCTGCAGTGCATTTCCAACACTATGAAGTATTGTATTTAGAACTGTTGGAGTAGCTGCATCAGAACCACCTAATACAAGAAGGATTCCTTTAGCCATACCAACGACAAGTGCTGCGCCTACCAAGTCAGCTGCGCCTCTTTGGAATGAGGAAGCGATATCATTAACTCTCATATCGTTAAGCTTGAAAATAACGCCTATTATACCTGCAACTAAACCAATTACAAAGAATTGGGATGCTATTTCAGGAATATAGTAAAGTTCGGAAGTAACACCCCAAACAATCCATACGACACCAGCCAGAACTGAAAGCAACACAAGCGCATGGCCTAGTTTGAACTTAACTTGGTCTGCTTGAACCTCTGCCTGTCTCTGTCTGAAATAGTTATCTGATTCATAAACGATTGAAGATACCGGGTTTTTCTTAATTTTATTTGCATAAGTCATCAAATAAGCAATTGCTGCAGCCGTGAATATAATCCACATTACGATTCTGAAGCTAGCTCCTGAAAGTACAGGAACACCTGCAATACCTTGTGCTACTGCAACTCCAAAGGGATTCATCCAGGATGCTGCATTACCAACCTGTGTAGCAACAAATGTAACTGCGATACCTACCAAGGAGTCATAGCCCATTGCAATTACAAAGGGTATTACAATCATCGCAAATGGTATGGTTTCCTCTGACATACCGAATACTGCTCCTCCTAAGGAGAATATAAAGAATAATAAGGGAATTGCTAGAAATTCAGCGCCTTTCACTTTGTTAATGAAGGAATAAATGCCTGCATCAACAGCGCCTGTTCTCATAATTATACCAAAGGCACCTCCAATAACAAGTATAAAGGCAACAATACCAACGGCAGAGCCCCATTTATCTCCTGTTACTAAACCCTCGAAGACATAGTTTAGAACTCCGAAGCCTTCATAATCATCAGTTCCCCAAACATTGGCCTGAGCCTTTAATTTATTGTTGGTGTCGTATATCTCACTGCCATACAAGCTGTGCAGTACAGGTTCCGACAGACCTAGCTCATCTAATGCATCTTGATTCCAATCAGCTGGACTAGTTGCAAGAAATGCATCCAAGGCAGCCTTGTCAATGCCAAGCTCTTGAAGCTTTGCTTCATTACCAGAAAGCTCTTGGAGCTTAGGCTGAAGCTTTGCTGCATCAAGGTTATACTGGTACCTGAAGGATGTTGTTACTAGTACCGTTTTGTTTTTTTCTTTACCAGAAGCATCGGTATAAGTAACCTTTGTAGTATCGAACTTTCCAAGTGGTATAAGGAAGGTCAGAAGCCAACAGAAAATTACAACACCAAAAATAATAACATAGGTATGGGGCATCCTGATTTCCTTATTTTTCTTTGTTTGTTCACTCATTATAGTAAGTCCTCCTTTATGTAATAGTTCAAAATAATATGTAGCAAATATGATGCCATTTTTAAAAAATAAAAAGGGGCATCGGAATATAATGTATGCACCAATCCTGTGTCAAATAAACATTAGCAGAAAATGATACCGATAAGGCCCAATTAAATACATATAAATAAACTGTGATTATGTAATCTCACTTATAGAGTTAAGGATAAAGCTAGAAAAATAAAATAATTGGTGCTTAATGGTTGTAATTATAAATCATTAAGCACCAATTTGGAATTAGTAATTGCTTTCTATATAATTTATACCTCTTAAAGACAATAGCATTCCTGTTCTTCCTCTTGTCTTAACCAGCAAATCCAAATCCATAAGCATATCAGTTTTCTTTCTGATCTGCTCTTCTGTCATAATATGATCGTGATTTACTGAGAGATCTGATATCTTTTTACGACCGATGGACTGACCTTTTTTGTTATAGTCTAATATCAGCTTCATTATATATATGAAGTCCTTCAATGCACCCTTGCTGCATAATTTTTCTGCGATGCTGTCTGTTGATAATGCGGTACCGTTATTGAAAAAGTCTTGGGGTATGTACTCTGGGACTATGATGTTTCCTTCACAAACTGCAACCATGTACTCAATTGTACTTTCTAACTCTCTTATATTGCCTGGCCAATTATGAGTGTAGAGTAAGTTCTTTACTTCCTTAGATAATATTAGATCAGGCTTATGATTTTTTATTAGAAAATGCCTGACTAGTTCTTCAATATCCTCCTGTCTGCCTCGCAGTGGAGGCGTCTTCAGATAAAGTCTTTTGAGCCTGTAATATAAGTCCTCTCTGAATTTACCCTCTTGGCACATCTTTACCAAGTCCTTATTGGTTGCTGCGATTATTCTTACATTAACATGGATAATATCAGTTCCACTGACTCTCATAATCTCTTTTTCCTGAAGCACTCTTAGCAATCGGGCCTGTATTTTCAGAGAGGTGTCGCCTATTTCATCCAAAAATATTGTACCATTATTGGCCTGCTCAAAAAGTCCCAGCTTTCCACCTTTCTTTGCTCCAGTAAAGGCGCCCTCCTCATAGCCAAAAAGTTCACTTTCTGCCAAATCCTCAGACAAGGCACTGAAGTTAACTGCCAAGAATGGCCCTGTGCTCCTAGGGGATTCATTATGTATGGCACTGGCGAATAACTCCTTACCCGTACCACTTTCACCATGAATTAAAATACTAAGGTCGGTCTTGGCTAGTTTTTCTGCAGTTTTTATTGTGCTTTTTAAGGTTTGCGAGCTGCCAATTATGTCGCGGAAAGTATACTTACCAATATAACCCTTCTTTATCAAGTTGCGGCGCAGCTTATTTTCGATTTCTGCCATCTCTTTCGTGGTTTTAATGGTGCAGACTATGGAATCTAATTTTTTTACTTTAAATTTACTGATAGCAACTTCGTTTTCGTTTATTTTGAAAAGTTGATCTGTAGTTTCGATATTGCTTAACAGAAATTCTAATAAAGATTTATCTTTAACAATATGGGATATATTTTTACCTAATGTATAACTATGGCTTAGGTTAAATATTTCTTCGCTCTTTTGATTGAAAACAGTTATTTTTCCTTCTTTGCCAAATGCTATGATGCCATCATTTACCTGATTCAGAACCTTGACTAAATACTCGTTGATTCTATTAGATTCATCGATGGATTTATACAACTGTTTACCCAGACCTATAATGGTTTCCATATATTTTGCAGAAACAAAGTGAGCTTTTTCATCCAATATATTCAGTTTTTCTAGAATTTCTACTATGGTAGTGAGGTCTATTATTCTGGGGCCAATATCAATTGTTCTTTTTACAAATTCAGGGACATAAGAGGCCTCTCCAGGGGTAATGGCCAAAGAGGTATGATGATCGACCTGGCAGTTTGGATAATAGGGAATAAAATCAATATGGTCGATACCCAGTTCTCTTAGAAGTCCAATTACCTCAAAGGCAGTCTCGGGGGTATCATTGACCAGCAATGCTTTAGTGCCCTCTGGTATGGGGAAAAGCTTATCTATATTAGAGATATTTAAAGCTCGTCTGGCAAGAACAATTGGACAACTTTTATCAATATAGGGCATGACTTCATCTAAAATTAGCTTTGAGGATATGACAATCAAATCAGACTTTATTATGCCGCATAGTCCTGAGTCAGAAGCATAGCTATCTATATCCACATAGCCTTGGAGTAAGCTCTGCAGCTGGTTTAATAGCTCGATCTTCGTTGATTCAGTACCGGTAAGTAGTGTAATTTTCTTGTTACTGTTCAATCTATACACCCTTTCTTTTTAGGGATTTTTATATATTACATGCAAATATCAAACCAATTCATTTTTAATAGATTTAATGTGTTAATAAAATTATACTTGCAAACTAAAAAATAGTAAAACTAAAAATAGGCATAGTTATTGCTAGTTAATAAGATAAGGGGTAATAATATTTATTTAGAGGAGGTACTATAAATGAAAAGAAAACTAATTTCTATTCTTTTGGTTGTCTGTATCATGCTGACGGTTGCATCCTCGGTATACGCAGATGAAAACAGTAACAAGGTCATCAAAGGTACACTGTTGATTGTAGGTGGTGCATTGGAAGCCACAAATGCTGAAGTATACAATAAGTTTATCGAGCTGGCAGGAGGCAAGGAAAAGGCTGTTATAGGAGTTATACCTGCGGCCAGCGGCAGCCCGTCAAAGTATTACAAGCAGTTTGTTGATGAGTTAAAGGTATATGGACTCAACGAAAACCAAGTATTGTTGGTACCTATAGCGGTGAAGGATGAAAAAAAGACTGAGGTTGACGAATCTAAGTGGATAGATAATGCAGACAAGAATGAAACCGCTGATATCATAAAAAAATGTACCGGAATATGGTTTGTCGGTGGAGACCAAACAAGAATAACAAAGACCTTGTACAAAGTGGATGGAAGCAATACTGCATCATTAGACGCAATTTGGAATATTTACAAGGCTGGCGCTGTTATAGGTGGCAGCAGTGCAGGAGCAGCAATTATGAGTGAAACCATGCTTGGCGGAGGCAGCAGTCTTGGAGCTCTAAACAATGGTTTTACTACTGAATATACAGACAGTGACCAGCAAGAGTACGGACCAGCATACATAGAAAAGGGTCTTGGTTTCTTCAAGTTTGGCTTGGTAGATCAACACTTTGACAGAAAAGCCAGGCTGGGACGGCTAGTTGTCGTAGGATATGCAGAGAAGGATAAGTATCCTGTAGCATATGGGGTAGACGAAAATACAGCTATGATCGTTTATAACGATTCAAAAAAGATAGAAGTAGCTGGCAAAGGCGGAGTAGCGATTGTAGATTTTTCAAAGGCTACAAAGGATGATAGATATAAGCAGACAGCAATGAAGAATATAATTGTCAGCTACTTAGAAACTGGGGATAAATATGATATGACAACTAAAAAGTTTGAAATAAACCCTGCTAAGGTTGATACGAAGGGCTACGAATATTATGAGATTCCTGGACCAATCATTAACACGGGAGTACTAAGCCCTAACGGCTTATGGAAAAAGTTTATTGGATTTGATTTGGTTGATAATTATGGTCTGAATGAGGTGAAAAGCTATACCTTTGATGCAGAAGGCAAGGGTGTGGAGCTTGTATTTAGAAAAGTCGAAGAATCAAATGGCTGGTGGGCTTATCTAAATGGAGGCACTTATGATTATTATTCAGTTACAAATGTTGCTTTGGATATCCATCCTATAAAGGTTGAAGTAACTAGATTAGGTGTGGAATATATTGTGCAGAAAGGTGATGCGCTTTGGAAGATTGCAGAGCGGTTTAAAACGACAGTAGATAAGCTGGTTAAGCTAAACAAGATTGCAAATCCTAATGCCATCAAACTAGGTCAAAAGCTTTTGATACCGCAGGAATAAAAGTAATAGAGAAATGAGCTATTATGAATAATCAGAGTAGCTTATTTCTCAATTAAAATGATGTAACATAAGCAGTTGATTAGCATAACGTTTTTATATTAAACTTTTGGGGGAATATATATGAGTTTTTACGTAGCAGCATTTTCAGTTGCGCTTACTGCAGCAGGAGCATTTTTATATACTCGGTTTAGGGACAAGTTGTTAATCAAAGAAATTAATGAGAATTTGAGAGAAACAGGACGAGCTATAAAAAGTCCTAGTGAAATCAAAGATGCTATAAGGGAAATATTAGTGAGTCAAGACGGAGGTTTGATGACATTAAAAGACTTGTCTAATAATATGATGCAGATATCTGG
>JARBUB010000329.1 GCA_029239905.1 Clostridia bacterium | reverse complement strand
GGGAAATAAAGAACGAGCTGACAGCGCTTTCTTTGGCGTATAGACATCCGGCTGTACCTTGGCATGCAAAGCTTTGTATGGCAATAGTAATAGGATACGCCTTAAGCCCGATTGATCTGATACCAGATTTTATACCGATACTTGGGTACTTGGATGACCTGATATTGATACCTATGGGAATAAAAATAGCTCTTAAGATGATTCCAGAGGACATAATGATACAATGTAGAGAACAGGCGATAGAATCTGAAAAGAAATCTCTAGGCAGCAGTTGGATTGCGGCAGTGATCATTTTAGGGATATGGGCTTTCATAGGATGGAAAATTATAAGTGGAATTTTATAGATAATAAAAAAACAAAGGGTAGACATTGTCTACCCTTATCATTTACATATATCTTCTTGCGCCAATATATCTGCTTTTGTAATATGCAGTATTTAAATCTGTTATTATAACGCTGCCGCCACTGGAGCTTGCATGGATGAATTTATCATCACCTATGAAAATACCAACATGACTAGCTCCCTTTTTATACGTTGTGAAGAATACGGCATCTCCCACCTTCAAGTCCTCTTTAGAAACCTTCTTGCCGGTAGCAAATTGATCGTCTGCTCCATGACCAAGTGTAACGCCAAAGTGCTTATATATATAAAGTACAAATCCTGAACAATCGAAGCTTTTGCCATTGGAAGCTCCCCATACGTAAGGCTTTCCCAGGAATGCCTTAGAATAAGTTACGATATCGTTTCCGGGCTCAGGGCTGGAATTGCCTCTGCTTGTAGTTTGTGCTAATGAAACTGTATTCAATTTAATTAGTGTTGCTTTATCTACGATTCCTGTAGCTTCAAGACTGTTTGCTGTCTGAAATTTCTCAACTGCTGCCTTGGTAGTCTCATCATAGTTTGTAGTAGTTTCGCCTATATAAAACTTTAATTGCTGTAGTTTTTCTTGAATTGATTTTACCAAATCATTGGTATCACCTGTCTGAAGCTGGGTGAAGCCTTCAGGAATCAAATTTCTTTGTTTTATTTTTATATCAATTGAAGCAAGTGTCTTTTGCCCTGCAACGCCATCGGCTGGTATGCCTATGCTTTGTTGAAACTTTACAACTGCTTCTTCCGTCTTAGCACCAAAGTAGTTAGTAAATTCATTCTCAGTAAAGAAGTTCAGTTCTTTCAACTTTTGCTGTAATTCTATAACGTCTGTGTGTGTCATGCCCTTTTTAAGAGTGGTGTCACCATAGTCTGCAAATACGCTGCTTGGTATAAGGATGAATGAAAATATCACCACTAGATATATCAAGTACTTCGTTTTGTACCTCAATAACTACACCTCCGTTATTTTAATTGTTTGCAATGCTGACAAATTTATACATTACATGCAATTTACACTATTATTATACACCACATGTCCATAAAAATAAATAGTCCTATGGCGTTATTAGGATAAAGTACCAGTCTAATCCTCGTTTTCAGCCTCGTTTTTGTACTTTTCCTTATTATCTTCAATTATAGGCATTATTCTCTGCAATTCTTCTGTGTGCAGCTTGATAAGCTGATTAAATTTGTCTTCCATATCAATTCTGTTATCAAGGTACCTGAATTTAAAAATCCATCTTGGATTGAATTCTCCTGAGCCATCTAATACTTCTTCAACCAATCCTTCGAAAATTCCCTCGTTATATAAATCATATATACCATAATATTCGTAGTCCTCAACATCTTGTGTAGTTAAGGTAAGATATATGAAAGATTCTTCCTCTTCGCTCAAATACACGTTATCTATAAGCTCCATACTTTCTCTCAGTGTAAAAGAATCAATCGTCTCAGTGAGTATTTTACTTTCGTTATCCCGCTGCATTAGCACCAGTACATTATAATTATCCAAACCAAATCCTCCTATGTAATGTTATAATAGTCCCATATATTTAATTAATTTTACCTATAATAGTATTTTAATGCAAGTATATAAGATATATAGTGAAAAGGGATATATTCTCAACGTATGTATTATACACATCATATGAATCAAGGAAAAGGTTCCCATCAAAACATTTTGGAGGATGGTAAAAAAAATGAAGATCAACAACGTAGTAGTAAAAGGACGGTTTATAAAACGTCTCAATCGCTTTGAAGCGATTATTGATATAGATGGCGAAGAAAATCTCGTGCATGTACCAAACACTGGGAGGTGCAGAGAGCTTTTTGTTGAGGGGGCAGTGGTATTGCTGGAAAAGAGGGATGGAAAGCATAGGAAAACAGCTTATGAGCTCATCATGGTGTATAGAGAGTCAAAGCTTGTTTCCATAGACTCGCAGCTGCCCAACAAGCTGGCTGAGGAGGCTGTGAGAAACAATGTAATTATAGAATTGCAGAATTATGATTATATAAAGAGAGAAGTTACTTTTGGGGACAGCAGGTTTGATTTGTACTTAGAGAAAGAAGGTGAAAAGACCTTTGTGGAAATAAAAGGTGTAACTCTTGAGATTGATGGAGTTGCAAAATTTCCTGATGCACCGACGGAAAGAGGTACTAAGCATGTTTATGAGCTTATAAAAGCAAAACAGCAAGGGTACAGAGCCTGCGTATTATTTGTTGTACAATTGGATTTTGCAAACTATTTTACACCAAATTCCGCTATGGACCCGAAGTTTGAAGAGGCTTTAATAGCTGCAAAGATAGCAGGAGTGGAGATACTTATGGAAGTTCGGCTGTAGAAATGTGTACCTGCTGTCATATTTTGTGCTACAATGGAAGTGCATATTTTTAGAATAAGGAGTGTTAAGATGAAATATAAATATATACTTTTTGATTTAGATGGTACTTTAATAGATACCAATACGCTAATCATAGATTCGTTCAAACATACATATAAAACCCATTTGGATAGGGATATAGATGAAAAAGAAATTTTGCAATATTTTGGAGAGCCTCTAATTACAACATTACGCAGATATTCTCCTGAAAATGCAGAGGAACTTTATGATACCTATATTAACTACAATGAAAGCATTCACGACAATAGCGTAAGTCTTTGCTGCAATATCAAGGAATGCTTAGAACAATTAAAAGAAATTGGTTGTGTAATGGCAGTTGTTACCTCTAAAAGATCTAAGATGGCACACCAAGGGTTAGAACTCTTTGACATTATGAAGTATTTCACTGAAGTGATAACTGTTGACGATACTACGGAGCATAAACCGCATCCGGCACCTGTGCTAAAAGCTTTAGAAAAACTGGGCGCAGCGCCTGAAGAAGCAATAATGGTAGGGGATAGTATATTTGATATACAATGCGCCCACAATGCAGGAGTAAAAGCAATACAGGTTGCCTGGGGTGCTGCTTTAGAACACCTGGAGCAAGAGCCACCAGATTTTTTGGTAGATAATGCATTGGAGATTGTTGACATAGCCAGGGGCGAAGAACTTAGTGAGGATGCGGAATCTGCAGAGGCAGCTTTGCTAATGACTGTTAAAGATGAACTGCAGGCAAATATTATTGAATCTTTATTGAAGGTGTATGAAATTCCAATGCGCAGAGTATTCAAGGGCAATGATGTCTTTGGAAAGATCGTGATGGGTTTGACTGTAAATGGGATTGATTTATATGTACCTAGCAGCGCACTTTTGGAAGCCAGAGGTTTAATAGAAAATTCAACACCGGTAGGAGAAGAACAAGCGCTAGAAGCAGCGGAAGATGATAAAGATATTGAAAGCATGAAGGAACGTTATGACAAAAAGAGGGTTAACAGAGCTAGGATTTCTTTATTGTTCTTTATTCCTGGCATTGTCATATTGGCAGGTGTTGCAATATACTGGTTAGTAAGCCTTTTGGTGAGATAATAAATAATTGGCAGCATTTCTTTAAATAACGAATAGAGGAGCGTATTAAAATGCTAAAGCAT
>JARBUB010000065.1 GCA_029239905.1 Clostridia bacterium | reverse complement strand
GAAGTTACCTTCAAGTGGTCACAATACCCTGATGTTAAAACCCGAATATTTTACCTACGCCACCGAATGCAATTATCGCTAGTATGATGATAAAGAAGAAGTTGTTGTCTCTGCCTAATGTTACATTTGATGCGAGTAGTATAAAAAGTAACAAGAGTAGCAGAAAATCTTTATCACAGAATTTGTCTAGAATTCCTTCTGCCATAGATGCACCTCCTCTCCCACCTTATTCTCTAAAGCTTTGGTACCTAATGGTCTTATGTTTTAAAATTAAAGAGGGTTGTTTGCTTTTCCCACTTCCATACTATGTACAACTCCTTTTTTGGTTACAAGAATATTAAAACAAAATTTAAATATGCTATAATTAAATATGTTTTGCACTATTTGAATTTAATTAAGTTGTATATTGCAAAACATAAGATATGTTGCGAAAAAGATTTATCATATACAAAATCAGTAAATGCATCCGATTTTGTATGATCAAACATGTATTTTTCACAACATATTACCAGAGGAAAATGTTGTGCACTTTGTACAAAACATAATTGGTTAAATTTAATTTGAAAGGGGTATCATAATGTCAAAGCTAATGTGGAAACCGGGAACTATGCTTTATCCTACACCTTCTGTAATGGTTTCCTGCAGAAATGCTCAAGGTAAAAATAATATTATTACAATTGCATGGACCGGAATAATTTGCTCTGATCCTGCTATGTTATATATTTCTGTGAGACCCGAAAGACATTCTTATGAAATGATAAAGGAGACCGGCGAATTTGTCGTGAATATTCCTAACAGCAGGCTGGCCTTTGCAGTTGATTTCTGTGGTGTTAAATCAGGTAAAAGCATCGATAAGTTTGAGCACTTAAAACTTACTCCAGCAAAGTCAAATTTAGTTGCCTCTCCCTATATTGATGAATGTCCGGTAAATCTGGAATGCAAGGTAAAAGATATTGTCAAGCTGGGAACCCATGATATGTTTATCGCAGAAATATTGTGCGTCAATGTAGATGAAACCCTACTAGACAGCACAGGCAAACTGCATTTGAACAAGGCAGACTTGATTTGCTATAATCATGGAGAATATAGAGCACTGGGAAATTCCTTGGGCACCTTTGGCTATTCGGTAAAAAAGAAACCAACAAAAAAATAGCACCCTTTTAAAAGGTGGTGAAGCAATGCCTATCGTTAACGTAGCCAATCACTTTATTGAGACCAATGGGAATCCGATAGATCCTGATAAGGTGGAACAGCGCAAAAATAAAAAAGATAATAAAAAAGAAAAGAAGTAAAGTCAATGCTTTACTTCTTTTCTTTATAATCAGATCTATTTTCAATACTATTGAATATTGTCTTATACTTTTCACGAATGCTGCCTACAGACACCTCATATTTAACCGCTATGGCCTCTTGAGAAGTCTTAATATTATGAAGTTTACAGTAAGTATATTCTAAAGCGGCTGCCCATCCATCAACGTTATTTATCTTTGGTATATCGGGATACAAATTCTTTATTAGGTTCATCCAAAGCTTTTCTACAGCTCTTTTATAATGTCCTTTATATTGGCCCTTCATTGTATTTTGAGTCTTCCTTATGACGTCCTCCCATTCTTCGTTGGCTGCATTTACATCTATGCTTAGAGGATCTGCATTTATCTCTAATATATCTCCATCAAAGTTAATGGCATAGGGCTGTGGTGCACCTATTATATCAAGTAAAAATACAGCTTCGATTTTTACCTCATCTTCAATTTCAGATCTCAAAATGAGCTTTCTTAGAATATTTTGGCTCTCCACCAAAAGTTCTTTTTTTATTTTCTTAAAAATTTGCTTTCCAAGCAATCCACGATCAAAACATATACTAAAGTAAACCGATTCTTCGCCCTTCTTATCCTTTAAAACCTTCAGTGAGGTTTCACGGTTACCTTCAACAAAAATCTGTGCGCGAGCTAGTCTTCTGCTTACTTCCTCTTTGGGAAGCTGATATAAATACGATAAGTACTGATTCTCGTCTTTCCATGACTCATTATTCAATGCACTTTCTGCCATACCTATATAATAATCAGAAATAAAATTCTGTTTATCCAGCTCTGCCAACTTACGCCAATATTTAATACTGTCACTCCATTTGCCTAAGTTATAGGCCGCAACTGCGGTATAATGATAATAAATAGTGTTTTGTGGCTCTACTGCCAGTAGCTTTTTATATGCTTTATATGCCTCTTCATGATTCTCCAGACATCCCAAGGTATCTGCAATCTTAAACAAATATTCCGGGCTATCTGTATTTAGTTTCTTTATGCTATTGATTTGCTTTGCAACCCAATTCTTTAGATTCAATTTGTTGTAGAAAATTGCAATATTGCAATTTGCATGGATATTATATTGCTCATAATTAAGAACTTCTCTGGCTGCATCTATAGCCTTCTGAGTTTCTCCCATGTAATAATAGGATAAAGACAAGTTATTTCGTGCCGGTACTGCGTTTGGAAGCAGATTTACAACTATCTCAAACTTTTCAACCGCACTACTATACTCTCTCTTCTCTAAATGCTTTATTGCCTCTTCCTCTATTTGATAAATATGCTCTAGCTCATCATCGTCTAAATTGTTATTCGCATCCTTAATCATAGTAAGCATTTCCAGTAAATCTTCAGCTTCCTCCGAAAACTCCCCTTCCGGCTCTTTTTCAAGGTACTTGCTAAAATATTCAACTGACTTCTTAATCTTTTGGATTTGCAGATAGTTACAGCCCAACCCAAAATAACACTCATTATAATTCGTATCCAACTTATCCACGATATAAAGTAATACTTCTGTGGATAAATTTATGTTCCCCAGCTCCGCCAATAGTCCAGCATAATTGAACTGAATAAAACCGTCATTTGGTTTAAGTTTCACTGCCTTTTCCATATATCTTAAAGCTGACTTCAAATTTCCCTTTTGTATCTTTCTAAAGCCCAGATCAAAATAGAACTCAGCCCCTCTTTCAAATGCTATTACCTTACTTTTCTTCATTGTGCACCTATAAACTCTGTAGAGCCTAGTAAACGTTTGCTTTTTAGGCCGAAGTGCCGTTGAAAAGCATATACGTTTATTTGGCTATACAGTGTTTTTCCCTTTACTTTCTCATCAAAGGTTACTTTACGTTTGCTTTTTAGTCCGTAGTACCTTGAAAAGCATCTACGTAAAGTTGACTTTGCTGTGTTTTACCCTTATTGATATTAATATTTTATCATACCATAACAAATTTACAAGCTTGCAGAGGCACTGTCTATAGCTAAACTATGTTTTAAAAGAATTCTGTACAATAAAAAAGATGACCTAAGTCATCTTATCTATTAATATTATTTTTGAAGGCATATATTGCAGCTTGCGTTCTATCGTTTACATTAATCTTCTTAAAAATGTTTGACACATGATTCTTTACTGTTTTTTCACTGATAAAAAGCAGCTCCGCAATTTCTTTGTTGTTATGACCATCTGCAATCAACATCAATACTTCATACTCTCTCTGAGTAAGTTCATTTTCAGGTTTTATTTTTATTCCTTTTGGTTTGTTAAATTCCTTTACAAACTCTGCTGCCAGCTTTGGCTGGATATAAGATTCACCCTTATATGCATCCCTAATTGCTTTGTATAAGGTTGCTGAATCTGAATCTTTTAAAATATAACCCGTTGCGCCTATCTGCATTGTTTCTATTAAGTATTCTCTATCCTCATGGAGTGTTAATATAACTACATTTGTACTAAATCCTTCTTCTTTTATCCTTCTTAGGGCATTAATTCCGTTCATAATAGGCATGTTTATATCAAGCAAAAGAACATCTGGCTGCAATTGTCTTACCTGTTCAATTGTTTCTACCCCATTTGAAGCCTGACCTACTACCCGGAAATCCTCTTCTAAATCAAGCAGCTGCTTTAGTCCCTCTCTCACTATAGAATGGTCATCTGCTATTAAAATGCTAATTATATTCAAAAAATCACCCCTCGTAAATTTGTAAAGGAATACTTGCGAAAATTTTCGTGCCTTTTCCTGGCGTAGAAATCACATCCAGCTTACCATTTAACAAATCCACTCTTTCTTTCATACTCAAAAGTCCATATCCACCATCAATATCTTGTAAGTTAGCATTTTCCTTATTGAAGCCTTTTCCATTATCACTAATAATAAGCTTTATAGTCTTTTTCAAAAACTCCATCTTTACATGAACATTATTAGCCCCAGAATGCTTTTTAACATTATTCAACGCTTCTTGAATGATTCTAAAGGATGCCAATTCTACTATAGGGGCTAAGGGTACTGATTCTCCAAAAACAATTAACTCTACATTTTGGCCTGTTTCATCCATATAGTTTGTTATAAATCGCTGTACCGTAGGTATTAATCCTAAATCATCAAGACTCATTGGCCGTAAGTCATATATGATTTTGCGAACATCCTTCAAGCTGATTCTCGCCAATTCTTTTAGAGAATTCAGCTCCATCCTGACTTGATCCGGGTTCTTGTCCACTAATTTCTCGCACAATTCTGTTTTAATCACCAAGTTTGCCATAAGCTGAGCAGGGCCGTCATGTATCTCTCTCGCTACCCTTTTTCTTTCTTCTTCTTGGGCCTTGATTATCTTTATCCCTAAGGTTTGTTTCTCCCTAATATCATCTAGCTTTTCGCTTAAGTCCATTAGTCCGCCGCTTAGATAACCCATGGCTACCCCTACCTTTGATACTAGAGATTCCGCTTTTGCTGTGGTTTCTTTCGATAACTTTAATCTTCTTTCTAAATCATTTCTTCTATGTATAAGCTGTTGTTCCTCATTTTGCTTTATTACAAACTGAATCTGTAAGTCCTTTGCTCTATCGTAAGCTATTCTAATATCTTCCTCATTATATTCCTTGATATTTTTACTTACAGTCATCAACCGATGGCGACCTTCTATCTCCTGAAGCTTTAGTTCATCAACCTGTCTTATAATTTCCAGCGTTTTATTTCGCACAAGACATAATTCATCTTCTATATGACGACATTCTTCTCTTGCATTTTCGGCAATATCGAATATTTCATTTTTACTTTTTTCTATTACATCTACCGTGCTCTTTATTATTTCATTAAGTCTATCAATCTTAAACAACCCCTTGAATTATTGTATTTACATTATTATCCAATTAATCTCTTAAATGGCTAAGTTCCAATCTCTAAGTGTTATTATACTACATTATATATAAATTCGTATAACAAATTGTTTTTTCGGGGTATTTATGTAGATTTATTAAAAATATTGTCATATTATGAATAAAAAAAAATAACAGAGCAATTATGCTCTGTTATTAATACCTTCTAATTGATTTTCTTCTTCTTCCGTTAACAGCTCATGTAAATTTAGTATAATGAGAATCCTTTGATCAAGCTTACCTACGCCTTGTATATACTTTCTATCTGGTCCGACTATCATAGGTGGTGCTTCCTCAATATTCTTCTCTGAAATGCTGATAACCTCTGAAGCATCATCAACAACGAAACCTGTTCTTCTGTTTCCATTGTTTATAATAATAAGTCGCGTCTGCTCAGTAACCTCAGTCTCCGCAAGATTAAACTTATTTTTCAAACTTACTACAGGTGTAATATCGCCTCTAAGATTTACAATTCCTTCAACAAATGAAGGTGAATTTGGAACCTTTGTTGGCTGCTGATACGGGCTTATTTCTTGCACCTGCATGATATCTACCCCGTATTCTTCTCTATCTAGCTTAAAAACAACCAATTGCAGATCTTCCATATAGTCGACCCCTCCCCCATCTTACAATTTACTATATTGTAACACTTAATGTACAATTTGTAATCATAATTTGCATTATTTTGTTAATGTTTGTCATGTTTATGATGGTGGTGGTGATGTCCATGGTGGTGATCGTGATCAGAGCTGCATCCGCAATCGCAGTCTTTCTTATCATCAACATACTCAATACTATCTAACTGAACCCGCAGCTGAGATTTTATGTATTCAACATATCTTCTTCTTAAGTCTTGCTGTTCAACCTTTTCCTCGTCACTTAATTCTTGTTCTTTGGATTTTCTAGAGAGATAGTTTATTCTCTCAATATCTTCCTTTGTTATCATATTATCCAATCCTCTTATTAACAATTTCCATAATATTTTTCTGAAGTCTTACTCCATCTGCAAGCAGCTTCTCATATTTAGCAGAAGCCTCATTCTTAATGCTTTCATCGTTAATGCCCGGAATATTTATCTTAACATTTAACACTGCTCCTTCAAGTCCAGAAAGTGCCATAAGTGCTCCTACTCCTACATCAGACACCGCATTTTTATTTCCATAGCTTGCGATTGTTTCTTGATTTTGCAATATTCCCAAGCACTTTTCTGCTGTTTTCAGAGGAATCTCTAGAGCATAAATGCTGGCTTGCTGCATCTTTTCTTCTCTAATTTTCTTTTGTTCCTCAGTGTCCTTTGGAAGCTTCATTGCTTCCATAAACTTATTAAATGCTGCGGTATCCTCATCAACAAGGTGTACAAGATCTTTTTTTAAGCCTTCCACCCTATGAAAGTCCTCCATGAATTTTTGTTTTACTGCTTCATCCAAGGCTTCATAAGACTTCTTACCTACAGATAAATTAACTACCATCATGGTAAGTGAAGCACCCATCAAGCCAGAAAGTGCTGCAGTACTGCCGCCGCCTGGTGCCGGTTCGTTGCTTGCCAATACGTCACTATACTTTTCCAAAGTCATTTCCATTAATAAACCCATAATATCCTCCTATACAATCTGTCTATTCTTTACTACAACCTTACCATTCTTTATCACTGTATCTACATGATTTATACCATAATGATATACGATATAATCCACATTTGGCGCATCGAATATCACTAGATCCGCCTTTTTGCCTGCCTCTATGCTTCCAATGGATTTCTGTCTATCCAAGGCATAAGCTGCATTAAGAGTCATAGCCTTTATTATTTCCTCAGGAGTCAGCTTCATGCCAAAGCATGCAAAGGACATTATGGTTTGAAGACTCTCTGTAGGGCTGGTACCAGGATTATAATCTGTAGCTATAGCGACCCTTACACCTGCATCTATCATCTTTCTTGCTTGTGCATACTTACCCAGCATCAGATAAAAGGAGGTTCCGGGAAGGGTTACAGCTGTAACACCAGCCTTTGCCATATCCTCAATACCTTTATCCGAAGCCGCCAGTAAATGATCTGCTGATGTCGCATTCATTTCAGCAGCTAACTCAGCACCCTGCAAAGGAATTATTTCATCCGCATGAATTTTTAGTTTAAAGCCCAACTCTCTGGCCTTTTGGAAAATCACCTTTGTCTCCTCTGGAGAAAAAACACCTTCTTCACAGAATACATCCAAGAATTCTGCTAGTTTGTGTTTCGCAACATAGGGCATAACCTTCTCAAACATAAAATCTATATACCCCTGCGTATTGCCTTTGAAGTTCTCCGGTACAGCATGAGCCCCCATATATGTTGAAACAATGTCTACAGGCTGCATAGCATCAAGCTCCAAAGCTGCTTCAAGACACTTTATTTCTGTATCAATATCCAGCCCATAGCCGCTCTTAGCTTCCACAGTAGTTGTACCGTTAATTAGCATTTCCCTTAGGCTCTTACTTGCCTTTTCCTTCAATTCTTCTTTGGAAGCAGCCCTTGTGTTTTTTACAGTGCTAAGTATGCCGCCACCCATCTTAAGTATTTCCAAATAAGGTACACCCTTTAGTTTAAGAGGCAGCTCCTTTTCTCTTGAGCCGCCATGAACCAAATGAGTATGAGCATCAATTAAGCCTGGAGTAACTGTTTTCCCCGCTGCATCAATTATAAAGGTATTCTCACCTATTATATTCCGGGCTGGACTACCTGCTGCAACCTCCAGTATTTTACCCGCTTGAACGGCTACATAGCCATTTTCTATTATACCTGCCCCCTGCTGGTCATCTCTGCAGGTAGCAATATTTGAAGCATTTATTATTATTAAATCTGCAACCATTTTGTCGTACCATCCTTGCAATATATTTCTAAAGCTCACCAATGGCTTTTTCAACTGCTTTTACAAGTATTTCTGATTTAACCATTACATCAAACTTGTTCATATCAATGTACATTATTCTATCATTTTCAACTGGTTCAACTTGCTTTGCAATTACAGCAAACGCTTCTCTTGTACCCTTGCCCAGTCTCGCGTTTTCTCTAAAGCTAATTGCTTGGTATGCACCAAAAGCTTCTATAGCAAGTACCTTCTGCGCGTTGTCCAATATCAGTCTTGCTTTTCTTGCTGCTGTTGTACCCATACTTACATGGTCCTCTTGATTAGCTGAGGATGGTATTGAATCAACGCTGGCTGGATGCGCCAACACCTTGTTTTCAGATACCATTGAAGCTGCTGCGTATTGAGTAATCATAAAGCCTGAATTTAAGCCGCCTTTTCTTGTTAAGAAGGCAGGTAAATCATTCAGCTGTGGATTCACTAGTCTTTCTAAACGTCTTTCCGATACGTTAGCCAGCTCTGAAACAGCAATTCCTAGGAAGTCCATAGCCAAAGCCATTGGCTGACCGTGGAAATTGCCTCCTGATATAACTTGATTATTGTCTGCAAAAATCAAAGGATTATCAGTCGCTGCATTTATTTCTATAGAAACTATGTTTTTCACATAATTGATTGCATCTCTACTTGCGCCATGTATTTGAGGTATGCATCTTAAACTGTATGCATCCTGTACTCTTATTTCGCCTTGTTTTGTTGTAAGGTTACTGTCTTCAATTAATCTAAGCATATTTCTTGCTTCTATGATTTGTCCCTGCTGACCTCTTGCCTGATGCACCTTCTCGTCAAAGGCATCTACTATACCCTTCAAGGCTTCTAAAGTCATCGCGGAAATTATTTCTGCATTCTTTAGAAGATTTTCAGCATCATAAACTGCTAAAGCACCTATGGAAGTCATTGCCTGTGTACCATTTATAAGTGCCAGGCCCTCTTTGGAAGTAAGATCAATAACAGCTATTCCTGCTTTATCCATAGCTTCCTTACCTGACATTCTTTGTCCCTTGTAAATTGCTTCCCCTTCTCCCAGCATTACCAGTACTAAGTGAGAAAGTGGAGCCAAATCTCCGCTTGCTCCTAAAGACCCTTTTTCAGGTACTATAGGGTGTACTCCTTTATTTAACATATCTATTAAAGTAGCTAAAGTCTCATATCTTATTCCTGAAAAACCCTTGGATAGAGCATTTGCTCTAAGAAGCATCATACCTCTAACAACTTCTTCAGAAAGCGGTTCTCCCATTGCACAGGAATGGCTGATTATCAGATTTCTTTGGAGTTCCTTTGCATCTTCCTTTGATATATATACGTCGCTGAATTTTCCAAAACCAGTTGTAATACCATAAACAACTGCTCCGCTATCTACAAGCTGATCTACATATGCTCTGGATTTTTTTACTCCTAATACTGCCTTTTCAGAAAGCTGAACACTGAAGTTATTTCTTGCTACGTCAACCAAATCCTTTATACTCAAGTGCTCCCCGTCTATTACTAAATGTCCCATTAAAAGCTCACTCCTTATAAATTTTAATTGTTACACAAATATTGTATCAAACTTTGTCTTTTTAATAAACAATAAGTAATATTATTGATATAAGAAACTATCCATAACATACCAGCGTATTTTACCATCCTTTTGAATGTTGTATTTAAGAAGCATTATGCCGTTTATATGCCCGTCATCAAAATAAGCTGCTGCCCATTTAGCAGAAATGATATGGATGTTTGCCTCTGAATAGACACCCATTTCGCCTCCTAATACAGCTTTATACGGTATCAAATCTTGTCGTTTCATTAAATCTAACTTTAAATCTTTCTCTGGATCTTTTAATCCCTTTTCTTTAAGCTGCTGCACTTCAGATTCTTGCAGTTGGGGCATGGTTTCAAGCCTCATATCAGCTGTTTCCAGCTTGCTTCCTATTTCAGCTATCTCACTTCGCAAACCCGCTTCTGTCTCAGAAGATTTCTTTTCTAGCTCTGATGTTTGTTTCTTACTTTCTGCCAGTTCAGTTTGTATTGCATTAATTTTAGTTAAATAACCTACATTTATATTTGCTAAGTATAAAGCTCCTGCCCCTAGCACAAATATTATCAGTAATAGAATGCGTCCTTTTAATAAATCCTTCATTTTAGACCTCACAATCATTTTCTTTCATAACTTGACCAATCATCATGGTCTCTGCCCTTGGCACTAACATATTATGATCTGCCGTCTCATTGCCTGAGATTGCTTCTTTATGTGACACTCTGTGAAAACCAGATGTTATATAGGCTGTCCCATTTATATGCATACTATATGTATTTTCTAATGCTGTTGCAATCTGTAACAAGAGCCCTGCCTCGATGAAAAATACAGATACTTGGCGACTTCTAGCTTCTACGGTATCAATCCATAGCTGTAAATTGGCGTATATATTCTTTTGTTTTGTATTTGCTCACTTTTTATAAGTTCTATTCTATCTACATATATAGTATGTGTTTTAGACATGTCAATCTTCCTTTTTAGCTCCTCGAAGGTCAGATTAAGCGTTAAATCCTGAGAAATGGTTATATGGGGAGTATATGGTCTTCCTTCTTTTTTAAAGCCTAAAAGCTCCATAGAAGCTTCTGTGCTTTCATTTAAACGCTTTAATGCCTCAATATTTCCCCCAAGTCCTATGTATAATGTGCGTATGCGGTCGGAGCCTTTAAATTGACCGATATCCTGGAGCTTGAGCTCAAAGCTTTTTTGCTGAACAGCAATTTCCTCCAGCTTTTTAGCAATTTCCTCAGACTGCCGAAGTTCAATTTCCCCTAAAAACTTAAGGGTAATATGAAAATTATCCACATGCTTAAATCTTCCCTTAGAGGCATATTCTCTAACCTGCCTCTGAATTTTGCCAAGGTCTTCTTTTGTGTCGCTGCTAAAATTAATACCAATAAAGCTTCTCATAAAACACCTCTATAAAATTTCTCCTAAGGCTATGGCAGCAAGTACAATTAGAATTCCAGAGTAAAATAGCACATTGGTCCAATCTATTTTTTCTGGATCGTCCTCCGCTTTAACCTCTAGGTCTATTGGAGTTCTAAGTATCTTTTTCCTAAATACTGAATAATCATAAGCAATCAGTATTCCACCGATTACAGCAATTATTATTCCCACAAAAAACTCAAAGCTTACAATAGAAACAATATTTACTCTAAAACCCGAGAAAATTATTGAAAGCAGAGCCGGAATAGTAAGTCCTCCTACTATTATCAGTGATGAAATTTTGAGATTCTTTAAAATCTTATTCATAATACCTCCATTAACTTTCCCATCAATTTTGCTGCAGTAAGAATATCAATGCCAATTCTTTTGCCTATATCTTTTGCAGCAAGCAGCTTAAATGAGATTCATAAGTGCACAACATGCCTATCTGTAATTATAGCTTTATTGTGCCATTTATGACAATACAATATGATAATAATCTATATGTTTTGCACAAAGTGCAAAACATTTCCCTCTGTTTATATGCTGCGAAAAATACATCTTCGCTCATGCAAAATCAGATGCTTCTACTGATTTTGCATATGATAAATCTTTTTCGCAACTCATCTATATACTTGCCCCTACTTTACTATATATTTAATAAACAAGAAGTTGTATTATATATATAATAGTTCGAGGAGGTGGTTATCATTAATAACACAATTCGTAATATACTTATATTTGCTGTAATTATAATTTTAATAGCCGCGTTCGCAATCGCATACACAGCCTATTCAAAATCAAAAGCGACGGAAGCCTTCTATACCAATGCATTTGAGCAATTGGAAATTACCTCTGGTCTTATTGAAAATATTTTAGAAAGCAAAAATAATATCACAAACCAAGAGACCTTATCTCAATTAAAGGATATCTACAATTCCTTAGATA
>JARBUB010000328.1 GCA_029239905.1 Clostridia bacterium | reverse complement strand
AGGGAGCAGAAACAGAACTTATCCATCTTTATGATATTAATTATAAGGGATGTATAAGCTGCTTTGCATGTAAAAGGATAAGCGGTAAAAGTTACGGTAGATGCGCTGTAAATGACGATTTGATGCCAATTCTTAAAAAAGCAAAGGAAGCGGATGCCATTATTCTAGGCTCACCCATCTATCTGGGAACAGTTGCTGGCGAAATGAGTTCATTTATAGAGCGGTTGATATATCCATACCTTGTGTATGATGAGAACCATTCTACGCTTTTTAAAAAGAAGATTCCGATAGGGTTCATTTATACCTTGGGTGTGACTGAGAGCCGGATGAAAATGATGGGATATGATCAACCTGCTTGTATAAATGAAATGCTGATGAAGAATATTTTTGGAGGGATATCGGAATCTCTGTTTGTTAACGATACTTATCAGTTTGATGATTACTCAAAATATGTTTCTACGGCATTTAGCCAAGAAGAAAAAGAGAAACGACGAAAAGAAGAGTTTCCTAATGATTGTAAAAAAGCTTTTGATATGGGAGTAAGACTTGTACTTGAGAGCAGAAAAGAGAATAATAACAGCATTTATTCACAAATTTTAATATAAATTGAAAAAACTTAAAGCAAAAAGGCTATTCTGTTCAAATAGCCTTTTTTTAATGGATTACGTCATTCCCATTTTTACTCCCAATCTATACCCGTATACCTCGATAAAAACCAAATAGACACTAAGATGAAGGAGAGTTAATATATGCTCGACAAGGTAATAAAGTCACATTGAAAAATTCTTAAATTAAACAAATTAAGAAAGGAGCTATATCTATGAATAATCGATTTATTTACCTGGATCATGCTGCTACTACAGCGATGAGGCCGGAAGTTTTTGAGGCAATGCAGCCATATTTTATTGAAAAATACGGTAATCCGTCTTCAATATATTCACTTGCCAGAGATGGGAAAAAGGCTATTGAAGAATCACGAGATAAAGTTGCGGGAGTTTTGGGTGGTCGGTCAGATGAAATATTTTTTACCGGTTCCGGAACAGAAGCTGACAATTGGGCAATCAAAGGTGTGGCATACGCCAATAAGTTCAAGGGCAATCATATCATTACCACTTCAATAGAACACCATGCTGTTCTCAATACCTGTCAATACCTTGAAAGTGATGGCTTTGAAGTCACATACTTACCTGTAGACGAGAATGGCCTCGTAACACCGGAACAGGTTGAAAAAGCAATCAAACCCAATACTATTTTAATCTCCATTATGTTTGCTAACAATGAAATTGGAACCATTCAGCCCATTTCAGAAATAGGAAAACTGGCAAGAGAAAGGGGAATATACTTCCACACAGATGCAGTACAGGCAGTAGGAAATGTACCCATCAATGTGGCAGATATGAACATTGATCTTCTATCTTTATCTGGACACAAATTCTATGGCCCAAAAGGAATTGGTTCTTTGTATATCAGAAAAGGAGTAAAAATCACTTCGCTTCTTCATGGAGGGTCTCAGGAAAGAGGCCGCAGGGCAAGTACCGAGAATGTTTCTGCGATAGTCGGCCTTGGAAAAGCAATTGAATTAGCTACCCGTAATATAGAAGAACAAAGCAAGAAACTTATCGCTCTGAGAGATAGAACAATTGAGGAAGTAATGCGCAAAATTCCTTATGTTAAACTGAATGGACACATGATGCAAAGACTGCCCGGAAACGTTAACTTCGCATTCGAATTTATTGAGGGAGAGTCAGTGCTGCTTATGCTGGACATGAAAGGAATTGCCGCATCAACGGGTTCTGCCTGTACTTCTGGCTCGCTTGATCCATCCCATATTCTTCTTGCCATCGGAGTGTCGCCTGAACTGGCAAATGGATCGCTGCGGCTTACATTTGGAGAAGAAAATACGCAGGAGGATGTGGATTATTTACTTGAGGTGCTTCCTGCAATTGTAGAAAGGCTTAGAGAAATGTCACCCTTATATGAAGGTGTAGAAGGAGGAAATAAATCATATGCAGTATAGTGAAAAGGTTATGGATCACTTTATGAACCCAAGGAATGTTGGAATCATTGAAAATGCAGATGGCATTGGACAGGTAGGTAATCCGCAGTGCGGAGATATTATGAAAATATATTTAAAAATAGAAGAGAGTATTATTATAGACGCAAAATTCAAGACTTTCGGTTGTGGTGCTGCTGTTGCAACAAGCAGTATGGCTACAGAGCTGGTAAAAGGCAGAACAATTGAGGAGGCACTTAAAGTTACAAATGCAGCGGTTGCTGAAGCGCTTGACGGACTGCCGCCCATTAAAATGCACTGCTCCATTCTGGCTGAAGAGGCTGTTAAGGCTGCAATAGACAGTTATAAGGAGAAAAACGGCCTCTTGGTTGAAAAGTGTGATAACAATGCTTGTGGGAAAAACTGTTGCAATATACACCATCTTGAGAAATTTAAATAAGTTTATAGGTAGGAGGTATTTATTTTGGAACAATCAAATTCACTGGTAAAAAATATTGAAATCAAGCAGGCTGTATTGATTTCAATCATGGTGTCTGCTTTGCTGCCTTCGTTTATGAGTTCATCAGTAACAGTCGCACTGCCTTCAATGGGGAAGGAACTAGGGATGAATGCAGCTGCTTTGAGTTGGATATCAACGGCGTATTTGCTGGCAGCGGCAGCATTCCTCGTTCCTTTTGGAAGAGCAGCGGATATATACG
>JARBUB010000064.1 GCA_029239905.1 Clostridia bacterium | reverse complement strand
ACCTCAATTACGGCTAAATCTACCTTTGTTTCTTCAAAGTATAGAAATGCCATTGCTGTAAGCATTTCAAACTGTGTAGGAACCTCCATATTGTTTTCTTCCATAAACTTCATCTTATCTATAACTTTTTCAGCGTATTTAACAAAGTTCTCTTCAGAAATCTGTACACCACTTACAACCATGCGCTCTGTCATCTTATAAAGATGGGGCGAAGTGTATGTCCCTACCTTGTAGCCTGCATGCTTCAATATATTTGATATGATAGCTGTAGTTGATCCTTTCCCATTTGTACCTGCTATATGTACAAATTTGATTTTTTTGTGTGGATTTCCTAGCAGTTCCAGTAATCCTGCAGTTCGCTCTAAACCTGGTCTGCATCCAAAGCGCATACTGTTTTCTATATAATGTACGGTTTGTTCAAAATTCATATTTTGCACCTCTCTGCTTGAGTTAATTGGAATAATTATATAATAAGTATTATAGGTGTACAATTCATCTATTACTCTACCAACTTCATAAATAGGTTGTAAATAGTAAAAGCGGTAGTAGTCAAAATTGCTAATCCAACGATAAAATACATATTGCCCTTTGGCTTTCCTTTGCTGCGATTTTCCCTAATTCCATATATCAATAGCAGCACACCTAAATCAGCCTGCAATAGTGATATTATAGAACCCCTGAATAGCTGTCCTGCATTATCATAAGTAATCAGTATTATACTTAGTATGATAACCCCGATGCCCAATATACCTATCAACGCACTTAATGTTCCGCTATTTTTGTTCTCCATCCTTTTCCTCCCTATCCAACAAGAATAAAGGGATGTATTACCACCCCTTCGCCCTTACTATTTCATTGAATTTAATCTCTCCATTACCTTTTCAAACATTTCTTGATATTTTGCTTCCTTAGCTCTTTCTTCCTCAATTACTTCCTTTGGTGCCTTTGCAACAAAACCTTGGTTGTTTAGCTTTCCTCTTACTCTTTGAAGCTCTTTCTCAAGGTTTTCCTTTTCTTTGTTTAGTCTTTCCTTTTCCTTTTCCATATCAACAAGCTCTTCAAGAGGAAGGAAAATTTCTGCTCCTCCTATCACTACAGATACAGCGCCCTCTGGAACTTGCGACTTTTCACTGATTAGCAATACCTCTGAAGCGGAAGCCAATCTCTCAAAATACATACTACCAGCTTCAATTGCACTCTTAACCTTTTCATCTGTAGCAATAATTAGAACCTTTGCTTTTCTTGATGGAACTACATTCATCTCTGCTCTGATATTTCTTATAGACTTTATAGCCTCCATCACAATTTCCATGTTGCTTTCTTGCTCAGGATTATTTCTTTTCACTTCATACTCCGGCCACTTGGAAATCACAATGGATTTATCCGCTCCAGGCAGATGTTGGTATATTTCCTCCGTAATGAAAGGCATCATTGGATGCAATAGCTTCATTGTACCGCTAAGTACCTCCACCAAAGTAATCTGAGCTGCAAGATTAGATGCCTTGTCTTCGCCGTATAATCTTGGCTTTACCAACTCTATATACCAGTCACAGAACTCTGTCCAAATGAAATCGTATAGCTTTTGAGCCGCTACGCCTATTTCAAATTTCTCAAGATTATCTGTTACTTCACGTACAATTGTATTGTATCTGCTCAGTATCCACTTGTCAGCAGTTGTAAGATTTTGCTCGTAAACGCTTCTATCTGCGCCGATTACAGCCTCACTATCTAAATTCATCATAACGAATCTTGAAGCATTCCAAATCTTGTTGGCAAAGTTGCTGCATGCCTCTACCTTTTCCCATATAAATCTCATATCATGTCCTGGGGAATTACCTGTGATTAGGTTGAATCTAAGCGCATCAGCACCATATTTTTCGATAATATCCATTGGGTCAATTCCATTGCCCAAGGACTTGCTCATTTTTCTGCCTTCAGAATCCCTTACCATTCCATGTATAAATACATGCTTAAATGGTATTTCATTCATATTCTCCATAGCTGAGAAAATCATTCTTGCTACCCAGAAAAATATGATATCATAGCCTGTTACCAAAACACTTGTAGGATAGAAATATTTCAAATCCTCAGTGTGGTCTGGCCAACCCAAGGTTGAGAAAGGCCATAGTGCGGAGCTGAACCATGTATCTAATGTGTCTTCATCCTGCTTAAAATCTCCGCCACATTTGCTGCATTTGCCCGGGTTCTCCTTGGCTACTACCACCTCATTGCAGTGCGTGCAGTAGTATGCAGGTATTCTGTGTCCCCACCAAAGCTGTCTTGAAATACACCAGTCCTGAATGTTTTCCATCCAGTTGAAGTATATCTTTGAAAAGCGCTCTGGTACAAATTTTATCTGTTCATCTCTAACAACCTTCAGTGCAGGCTCTGCAAGAGATTGCATTTTAACGAACCATTGCTTAGATAGAATCGGCTCTATTACTGTAGAGCATCTTTGACAGTGACCTACATTATGCTCATGATCCTTTGTCTTTACCAATAGGCCAAGGTCTTCCAAGTCCTTAATAATAGCTTTTCTCGCTTCAAATCTATCCATGCCTTCGTATTTGCCGCCTAGCTCATTTACAGTACCATCGTCATTAAGCATTCTAGGCATCGGAAGCTTATGTCTCATACCTACTTCAAAGTCATTTGGATCATGGGCAGGTGTTATTTTTACAGCCCCCGTTCCAAATTCCAAATCAACATAATCATCCGCTATAATAGGTATCTCTTTGTTCATAAGTGGTAATATTAAAGTTTTTCCAACCAAGTGCATGTAGCGTTCATCCTTAGGATTTACCGCAACCGCTGTATCACCCAACATAGTCTCTGGTCTGGTTGTCGCAATCTCTAAGTATTCCTGACTATCCTTTACTGGATACTTAATGTGCCAGAAATTGCCTTGCTTGTTTTCATATATCGTTTCTATATCGGAGATTGAAGTTTTACAAGTAGGACACCAGTTGATAATTCTTTCGCCTCTATAAATCAATCCCTTTTCATAATACTTAATAAAAACATTCTCAACTGCTTTAGAGCAGCCTTCATCCAGTGTAAATCTTTCCCTGCTCCAATCACAGGAGCTTCCTAACTTCTTCAGTTGTGTAAGAATTCTTCCACCGTATAAATCCTTCCACTCCCAAGCCTTATCAAGGAATTTTTCTCTGCCCAAATCATATTTGCTTATACCATCCTTGGCAAGAGATTCAACAATTTTAGCCTCAGTTGCTATACTTGCATGGTCAGTACCTGGAAGCCATAAAGTTGAATACCCCTGCATTCTTTTCCATCTTATCAATATATCCTGCAGTGTATTGTCCAAAGCATGGCCCATATGCAGCTGGCCTGTAATGTTTGGCGGTGGTATCACTATTGTATAAGGCTCTTTATCTGGGTCCACTTTTGGTGTAAAGTAGCCATTTTCTACCCATGTACTATACAACCTGTCTTCAACTTGTTTGGGATCGTATGATTTTGCTAATTCTTTCATTTCACTCATGATATTACCTCCTAAATAATTGCACTATTATTATTTACTTATATGTTTTGTACTAAACAATTTACATTTAATCTAAAAAGTACAAAACATTTTCCTTGATTCATATGCTGTGAAAAATACACTTTTGATGATACAAATGCAGATGTTTCTACTGCTTTTGTTTGCGTTCACTTTTCTCAACATATATTAACAAAAAACAAAAACCCCTCGTCCAAATATAAGGACGAAGGGATATTTCCGCGGTACCACCTTAATTCCGGCTAACACCGGCGCTCGTAAAAATAACGGACTAGCTGTCCGCCTATACCTACTGAATTCAGCATAGGAGCTCCAAAGCTACCTTCCGCAGCATCTAACCTAAAGAATTTCTCAGCCTATGAATTCTTCTCTCTGAAAGGGGATGTCAACGTACTCCTCTTTTTCAACGCTATTAAAATGTTAATTTATAGTATAGTATATACCATTAGATTATTTTGTCAACTCTATTTTTTAATCAAATCGAGCTGGTGCTGTCGTTTGAAGCTCAAAAAATAATTTATGTATATAAATAAAGTTATTATAGTCATTGTTATATAAGAATATAGAACTGCTCTATTAAATGGCAGTTCAAAAAGTACAGCCAATATTGCCATATAGGATAGTATGGTAGTTATTTTACCAAATTTATTTGCCGGAATCACAATATCTCGATCATTGTACAAAGTAAAAGCGCCTACAATCATAAGCAGCTCTTTAACTGCAACAACTGCTATGATCCATATAGGTATATTGTTGCTAATTGTTACACTCGCAAGTACGGTTACCAGCATGATTTTATCAGCTAGAGGGTCTAATACAATCCCCAGCCTAGTTATCTGGTTGAGCCTTCTTGCAAAGTAACCATCCAAGGTATCAGTTATGCCGGCCAAAACAAATATTGAAACTGCAATTTCTAAACCATACTGGTTTTCTGAAAAGAAGAAATATACAAATACAGGAATTAGTAAAAATCTTACCATAGTAAGAAGATTAGGTATATTCATGGATACCTCCCCGACTGCTATTTTTTTAAATAATACTCATTATTTAAAAGCAGCTATATATTAATTAATATTTCCACATTTCTGTATATTTATAAATCCCGGCAATTAATACTTTCAATTAAAATGATAATACATTATCTACCATTTTCAGTCAAGCTACCCAAATTTCATGGTAATTGTAACACATTTGATCTTTCTTCATAATATGAGAATTATAGAGACCCTTTTTAATATTTTTGAATGGAGTGATATGTGTGAAACATACCCCTAAACTAATCAAAACAGCTCTTGTACTTGTTTTGATCATCATTGTAGTAGCTGCGCAATTTACTGGCTGCAGCAAACAAGAATTGACAACAGTAAAGCTCAATGAAGTAGTTCGTTCTATTTTCTATGCTCCACAATATGTTGCCATTAATAAAGGCTTTTTCAAGGACCAAGGAATAGAAATCGAATTGACAACAGGACAGGGTGCAGATAAAACCATGACTGCCCTTGTATCAGGCCAAGCGGATATTGGCTTTGCAGGTCCAGAGGCTGCAATCTATGTTATGAATCAAGATAAGGAAGATTACGCCATCGTATTTGCTCAACTTACTCAAAGAGACGGATCTTTCCTTGTTGGAAGAACTGATGACCCTAACTTTAAATGGGAAAATACAAAAGGTAAAGTGATCATAGGAGGAAGACCTGGTGGTGTACCTGAAATGACATTAGAATATCTACTCAAACAGCACGGAGTTATCCCTGGTAAAGATGTAGAGGTTATTACGAATCTTCAATTCACAGCTACTGCCGGCGCCTTCGCCAGCGGCACAGGAGATTATGTGGCACTGTTTGAGCCAACAGCATCGACCTTGGAAAAGCAAGGCACAGGCAAAATTGTCGCTTCAGTCGGCAAAGACAGCGGTTTGATACCCTACACAGCATACTTCACAACCAAGAGCTTTATGGAAAAGAACCCAAAATTGATTCAAGATTTTACAGATGCAGTTCATAAAGGTCAATTATGGGTAAAAGAGCACTCAGCCGAAGAAATTGCAAAGGAAGTATTGCCTTTCTTCCCTGATTCTGATGAGAAGCTGCTGGTAACAGTAATTAACAGATATAAAGAAATTGGCGCATGGAGTGAAACTCCTGTTATGACCGAAGAGTCCTTGGATCGTTTACAGGAGGTTATGAAGACAGCAGGAGAATTAGACAAAAAGGTAGATTTTAATAAACTAGTAAACAATACCTTTGCAGAAAAAGCAATTAAGAATATAAAATAACAAAGCGAATAGAGCGGGCTCTAGTCAGCATTTTGCGATTGCAATAAATGTTGCCTAAGGCCCGCTCTTTATATTATACTTCTTTGCTTTGTTCAAGGATATGATTTACAAATTCCTCTATACGTTCTGTTGCAGCATCCATATCATCAGAATTTACTGTAAGGCTAAATTCATATCGCTGCTGCCCTTTGCCGTATAACGGGTCATAATGCAGCACCATAAGTTCTCTTGTAGCTTCCATATAGTCCTCTGCTTGCACCAGCTTAGCGATATGCTCGGTTTTGCTAGCACCTAAGTACCTTCCCAACTTTTCCAAGGCGTCTAGTATTTCTTGCTTGCTGTTCTCATTGACAATATACTCATCAACTATCCTTTTTGCTCTTGCCTCTAGGCTGCCTTCAACCAACAAATGAATTCCCTGCTTCATCCTGTTATGCATAAATTGGGGTATCAATATGTTCCCAATTCTTCCACTTTCCGCTTCTATCAAAACATAGTTTGATTTTCTTCTCCTCAACTTTTCAAAAACCAAGGCATCAAATTTCTTTTGACTAACCTTACCAGGCAATCCAACATCTCCGAGTAAAGAGCCTCTATGGTTTGCATAGCCCTCCAAGTCCAATACATCCAACCCATTTTGTTCCAGCTTCTTTAATAGCTCAGTTTTGCCTGTACCTGTATGTCCATGAAGCATTATAAAGGTTACATCTTCGACTACTTTAGGCAGGTTTTCATTGATAGCTGCCCTATAGCCTTTATATCCACCCTCAAGCTTTATTGTCCTAAGCCCGATAGAATTGAACAAAGACCAAAGGGAGCTGCTTCTCATACCGCCGCGCTCACAAAATATGATAACTTCTTTGTGACTGCTTTTTAACTCGCTGAATTTTTCATATAGCTCCAGAAGCTTTGCAGATACAAATTGTATCCCTACCTTCTTTGCCTTATCGATGCTTTCATTTTTGTATATTGTGCCAATGATTTTTCTTTCTTCATTGTCAAAAATGGGTATGTTCAAGGCTCCAGGTATTGTAAATTCTTCATATTCACCATTGCTTCTTACATCAACAAAGGCATAATCTTCATCTATATCAATATTCATATATTCCACAGTTTTTAACATTCTCTTCCTCCACACGTGTTTATCTGTCGCAACCTGAAAAAAATATGCAACTTAATTATAATATTAAAATAAAGTCGCTATGTAAACAATCTTATTTTATTTTTACCATATTTCTGGCTAAATAGTATTTATTAAAAATAAATATAGAACAATTTAAAAGCAGCTTGAAAAGCTGCTTGTTTTACTTATTTGTTGTATACAATTTCACCGCTTATTATAGTCTTTAATACTTCTGTCTGTAAAAGCTCATCTGGACTGCAGTTCAATATATCCTTTGAAAGAACTACAAAATCTGCAAAATAGCCTTTTGCCAGCTTACCCAATTCCTTTTCTTTGTAATTTGCAAAAGCTGGATTGATTGTATAACATTGTAGTGCCTGCAATGGTTCTACACTTTCTGGCTTATTGAGTTGTCTGTAGCAGGCCGCGTGCATTCCTAAAATTGGTTCAAAGCCAATGTATTTGCTGTTGTCCTTCTTATAAGGCATGTCACCGCCGCCATAAGGGAAGTCACTGTTAAAAATCACATTTACACCCTTTTCAATAAAACTCTTAAACCTATATATCATTGGAAAGCGTTCACTGCCAAGCCTTGACAACGTTAGTTCCTCTTCATACAAGAACACCGGCTGAAAGGACGCTGTAACATCTAAATCACTAAATCTTTGTATATCACTTTCTTGAATGATCTGTATATGTTCAATTCTATTTCTTATGTCTCTCTGATTGTTTACGCGCGTTTCTTCAATACTGTCTAAAATTATTTTAACTGCCTTGTCACCGATCGCATGAATCGTTATTGGCTGGTTGATGGTTTCATTTTGCATAATAATATCTTTTAGCTGCTCTTTTTCTATTAACTGCAAACCGTAGCTGCCAGGGGCATCAGCATATTCATCCATTAACAGTGCCGTTCTCGAGCCAAAGCTGCCATCTATAAAATACTTCGGTGCGGCTATCCTTAAGCTGTCTGTTTCATCACATTTTCGTTGATCAAACTCCTCTAAAGATTCCTCATCTAAGCCCAGGGGCGCTGTGGTAATTCGCAGCTTAAGCTTGCCGCTTTTTTGCAGTTTTCTATAAATATCAAAGTATCTTCCATAGAATGTGCATATATCATTTACAGATGAAATGCCGTTTTGAAGAAATAGCTCCTGTGCCGTTAATACAAGATTCTCAATGTATTCTTCAGAGAAACCCTCTACAATGTTTTGTATTACGCTATTTGCGGCATTTTCATACAGCATTCCTGTTGCTTTCCCTTCTTTATCGAAGGGAACTTCACTGCTTGGTGTCATCTTATCAATCTTCATTAAATCGATGCCCTTACTGTTTAAGCACAAGGAGTGTCCGTCCATTCGTATCAACAAAACAGGTTTATCACTGTATAATTGGTCTAATAGCTTTCTATCCGGGAACACCCCTCCAAAAAGCTTCTTCTCATCCCAACCGTGTCCAATAATCCAATCATCGCTGCTGATTTTAGCTGCATAGCTTATTATGGCCGCTCTAAGCTCCTCTAAGGAGTATATTTGACGTAAATTAAGCTCCTCCAAGCTTCTGACACCATCAACTATATGAAGGTGTGATTCCCAAAATCCAGGCACTACTACAGCGTTCTCTAAATCAATAATATCTTTCTTGCCTATTATTCTTGCATACTCACTTTCTTCAAAGCTCCTACCTGTTTCAGCTATTCTTCCGTCCTTTACAATCAAATAGCCTGCTTCAGCACCATTCACATCTAATGTATGTATCTTTGCATTTATATAAGCTCTCATATTGCACTCCTTATTATTGCTTCATAATAATATTCTATATTTACAATATACATTTTTTAATGCCATTTTTCAAATAAATTCACCAATATAAATTTTTATGAATAGTATGTTATATAAATGATTTCAAGGAGGTATGATGGTGGAAAAGGTAGTTGAGATAAAAAATGTGTCTATGAACTACCACACGCTAAGTGGTGAGACACGGGCCATCAATAATTTGTCCCTAGATATCAATAATGGCGAGTTTGTCAGCATCGTCGGCCCCAGCGGCTGCGGAAAATCTACTTTGCTATCAATGATATCCGGCATACTAAAGCCTACCTCCGGCAGTATTTTGGTTAATGGAGAACCCGTCGTAGGGCCTTCTAGCAATGTAGGATATATGCTCCAAAAAGATCATCTTTTTGGATGGAGAACCGTTCTCAAAAACGCTACTTTAGGCCTAGAAATTCAAAAGAAGTTAAACAAAGAATCGCAAGCTTATGTTGAGCATCTACTAGATGAATATGGACTGTCGGAGTTTAAGCATCATTACCCAAAACAACTGTCAGGAGGCATGAGGCAGAGAGCCGCACTTATTCGAACCTTAGCAACAAATCCTGATATTTTGCTTCTAGATGAACCCTTTTCTGCTTTAGACTATCAAACTCGCTTGGCAATATCTGAAGAGATTTGGCTTATCATCAAGAAAGAAAGAAAAACAGCAATATTTGTTACACACGATATAGCCGAGGCTGTTGCTGCCTCTGATAGAATCATTGTGTTAAGCAGCAGACCGGCTGAAATAAAGAATATACATGATATATATTTGACATGTGATCTTAAAACGCCAATCACATGTAGGGAAGCTCCTGAATTTAGACATTATTTCAATAAGATCTGGAAGGAGCTGGATGTGCATGTATAACAATGTTGTATCAAAGGAGCATCAAGAATTTGTAAAGGCGCACAAGCTTCGCAAGGGCTCCATTATCATTACGCAGATTGCTTTGCTTGTTCTTTTTTTTGCGCTATGGGAAATCGCTGCACATTATAAATGGATTGATCCATTTATAATGAGTCAGCCTTCAAGGGTACTAAAGACAATAATCAACCTAACCAAAGACGGATCTATCTTTACTCACACTGGGATTACAGTGTCGGAGACCATAATCGGTTTTCTGTCCGGTACAATATTAGGGACTATCATTGCCATACTTCTCTGGTGGTCAGAATTTATTGCCAAGGTATTGGACCCTTATTTAGTTGTATTAAATGCTTTACCCAAGACTGCCCTGGGACCTATTATTCTAGTATGGATAGGTGGCACAGTCAGTTCTATAATAGTAATGGCACTGCTAATTTCAGTCATAGTAACAATTTTAAATGTATATTTAGCTTTTGAGTCCTGTGATGAAGATAAGGTAAAACTGCTTAGAACGCTAGGAGCAAGCAAGCTTCAGATTTTAACGAAGGTCGTTCTTCCCTCCAGCATTCCTGCAATAATTTCTGTATTAAAAATCAATGTCGGCCTTTCACTTGTGGGAGTTATTGTTGGGGAATTTCTAGTATCCAGAGCAGGTCTAGGATATCTGATCATATATGGCGGCCAAGTATTTAAAATGGATTTGGTAATGACCAGCGTACTAATTTTGGCTGTTGCCGCAGCATTGATGTACTTGTCTGTAGCATGGTTTGAAAAGAAGTTAAATAAGATGAGATAAAAAATGGCAGCTCTGAAAGCTGCCATTTTACTTATCTGCTACGATTGTATATGTCTTTGGTATGCCTTTATCAAAAACCTCTGAGGATAAGTTGGGTTCCTCCGACAGAAGCTTAATGCAAAATCCCGCTTGTGATACAGCAGTAACTATCTCACCTAATGTCCAGCGCCTCCAATAAACAGTCCTTTTTTCATGCACTACTCCATCAGTCAGATACTTGGCGAAAGATACTTCCTTCTCTTCTAGGGATGTATCAAAATAATCCCCGTCCACCTTGTGCTTTCGTACTTTTGCTGTAGATCCTCTTGAAGATATCAGCTTGGTTGATATAGGATGAAAATCTCGTATTACAAATCTTCCGCCACGATGAAGCAGATCATAGGCAATATCAAAAAAAGCTTTTAAATCAGTAAAATAATGAAGGATACCTTGCTCTGCAAAAACTATATCATAGTCGCCTGTTTGTTCTTCCTTTGGAATTGCAAGTACATCCGAGATAACATATTTTATCTCAACTCCAGCTGCTACTGCCAATTCCCTCGCATACTTTGCATTTCCTGATGAAATATCTATGACAGCAGCCTTTGCTCCCAATAGCGCTAAGGACACAGCTTTTGTACCGTTCGAGCCCATAAGATTCAATATCTTTTTATCTTTTACATCACCAAAATACTGTAGAATTGGATAAAGCTTTGCATCTGGATTATTCTTCAATTTTTCTGCTGCTTCCTTGGGCTTTCCAAACCGCTCTACCCAAGCTTCATAAGTATCTTCATTCCATACATTCTTTGACTCTAAATCGTCTTTTGTATCCATCTTAAACCAACTCCGATTATTTCTTGTTATATTTCTTCTTTAATATTCTTTTACTATCATAAATAATAAATGCAATAAGAAATAGTATGACCATTACTGGTATTACGTTGTACCAAACTAAATCCATAAAAAATAATACTATGAAAATAGGCAAAAGAATATAAAGCAAATAAGCCAATTTTATCTTTGGACGACGAGCTAACTGCTTTAAAGGATAAGGCACCTTCCCCGTACCAACATAATGTCCAGGATTATACATGTTTTCCTGCCACTCTCTCATATCATTTAGCTCAGCATCATAAGGTACTTTGACCTTCTTTATTTTAGTCTTACTCTTAATTCCTATTCTACTCATTTAACAGCACCACTTCTATTTTACTTTGTTTGTTTTCTTTCTTATTCTCAGCTTTATAGGCAATAAGGTTGATAATACAAACCATACTAAAATTATTGATATAAATGTTACTATTCCTTTAACCAGTTGTGGATTCATATTACTTCCTGTTATAAAGGGAGTAATATAATCTGTTAAACTTAATCCTATAAACAAAGATAAAAACACAGTCACGGTTAATACAAATGAAGTTTCTAATTTAGTCTTGCACTTCGGACACTGATAGCCTTTGCTGTATATACTATAATTCCATTTATAGCCTACATCATTTCCACATTTCGGACACTTATGCTTTAGCATTTTAATACGCTCCTCTATTCGTTATTTAAAGAAATGCTGCCAATTATTTATTATCTCACCAAAAGGCTTACTAACCAGTATATTGCA
>JARBUB010000327.1 GCA_029239905.1 Clostridia bacterium | reverse complement strand
TCATAACCCTCCTTAAGTTAAATATTTCTTATTGAGTTATTAGCACTCACTCACATCGAGTGCTAATTCTATATATAATGATAAATAATGAGATTTTTCAAGGCAAATTCATTATTTATCCATATATGGCACATATCAGTTATTATTGCTTATTATATCATATTATATACAAAATGCATTATTTTTCTCAGGTTCTCTCTCATTGACAAACTTCAGCATCATTTCTAATACTTTTGCCATGCTGTTTTGATCTGCCACTGGTATGTACAAGCATTAAAATGCGGGTTGCATGGAAACCAACCCCTACGACAAAAGTCATGTAGGCTTTTATTCATACATGACTTTTCATACAAATACATTATATTCAAATCTATGTGTTTTATGAATTACAGAAACATCATAATTAAAATAGGTATGAATATGGCTGGTATTAGATTGCCTACTCTTACCTTCTTTATTTCTAATATGTTGCTGCCTACACCCATGAGCAGTATGCCTCCTACAGCAGTCATTTCCAATACGACTGCTTCACTTAAGTAAGGCTGCAAAAAAGCTGCTAAAAGAGTGATCGCTCCCTGATAAATAAATACCGGAAACGCAGAAGCTGCTACCCCTATTCCTAAAGTGGATGCAAATACTACAGATATCACACCGTCCATTACAGCTTTGGTGTACAGTGTTTGATGGTCATTTACAAGTCCGCTTTGAAGTGATCCCATAATCGCCATGGAACCCACACAAAACAATAAGCTGGACGTAACAAATCCTTGTGAAAAATTACCTTTGAATCCTTTTAGCTTACTTTGCACTGTATTTCCCAAGTTGTCCATTCTTTTCTCAATATCTATCCATTCACCCAAGGCAGCTCCTATAACCAAGCTGAAAATTACTACCAAGGGATGCTCTGTTTTCATTGCAAAGCTGATGCCCAGCATTACTGTGAAGAAGCCTAGTGCTGCAATAACCAGATCTCCATATCTCTTGGGCAAACCCTTTTTTAAAAAACTTCCGATAACCCCGCACACAATGATTGCTGCAGCGTTTGCAATAGAACCTAATAAAATCATTTGTACCCCTCCCACATCATATATAAATTAAATAAAAAAATTATGCTAAAGTTCTACCTGATCTTCTGGTCTCTGGCAAAATAGAACAAATATTGCTGTGCGAATCCGGCTAAATCACCGAATTTTTCTCTTGCAAAAGCTTGAATGCTATTCATAGATACCTCTTGATGAATATAAAAATATTCAGTCACTCTTTTCACCCACACATCTACCGGATAGGCATCGTGTTTCTGCATCGAAAAAAGCATAATGCAATCAGCTACCTTAGGGCCTACACCGGATAAATGCAAAAGTGCCTTCTTTGCATGCTCAGTATCCAATTTAGCAGCTGCATCCAGATCAACCTCACCCCTATATATCATCTTGGAGGTTTGGTATATATATTTACAGCGAAAGCCTGCTCTGCACAAATCTATTTGTTCCGACTCAGCTGTCCCCAGCTTGTCTAAAGCAGGAAAGCTGTAATAGGTCTTGCCAGCGTATTCTATAGACTCTCCAAACATTTGCGAGAGAACATCTATGCTTTTAGAGATTCTGGGAATATTGTTGTTGGCAGAGATGATAAAGGATATCACCAGCTCCCAGGGCTCTTGATTAAGTATCCGAATGCCTCTACCGTACTCTATGGCACTCCTTAAGGTCTCATCCTTAGAAAGCTTCTCCTTTATACGTCCATAATCCCTATCCAAGTCAAAATATTTATACCAAATATCTTCAAAATCCTTTAGGTTGGTATTCCTTAATAATACTGTGCCTTTGTCATAGTCTGACTTAACATTCAATACCTTGCCGTAAGCAACTCCTGTATAGCTTTCATCTTCTTCACGTCTCCAACGAAAGCACTGTCCGCATTCAAATATATGCTTGGCGTCAAAATGCTTTACGTCCTCCAGCAGTAATCCATTCTGAATTTCCTTTACCTTCATGGAAATTACCTCGCTATTCCTCTAACGGTTATATTCACACTCAACACATTGATACCTGTCATATATTCAATATCCTCGATAATCTGCTTTTGAAATTCTCCCATGATTAAATCTATTCTAGTAGCCAATTTTACTGATACGTCTATGTTAATATGAATTCCTGTTGCATTGTTTTCAATTCTTACTTTCAGAATCTTATTGATCCTCTCCATTTTAGAAGCACAAATGTTTATCATCTGTATCAAAACATTTTTAGAGACCTCATATTTGCCCATGTAACTGAATGTAGGTCTTATGATTGTCTTTTCCTCTACATCGGTATTTTTCCCTTTTCTGCCGAATATCTTAAGTGAGTCTATAAAATATCCCGAAAAATCCTTCTTTATCTCCAAAGTCGGCACAGGAATAACATGCTTGCCATCTTCCTTCCTGGACCTTCTAGCTATTTCTATTTCTCGTTCAGTGGAAACAGATTCAATGGGTATGATTTCCTGTATAGCAGGCAGCTCTAAGGATCTTCCAATTTCCTCAATCATTTTAATAGAAGTGCCTATTAACATTATTTTCTTAGGCTTCAGCTCTTTAATCGCTGCCTTAACAGCTTCTCTATGCTCATCATCCTTAAAAAGAGCACGTTTGACAGAAGCCAGTTTTGTCTTTTCCCTTTTGGCAGATTTTCCTGCATATACTCTGGTGCCGCCAATTAAGAGTCCGTCGTCTATGATATAATCT